>NZ_BCBD01000069.1:0-27791 GCF_001320345.1 Pseudomonas sp. NBRC 111127
GTCTATCGTCTCCACCAACAAAGGTGTGATGACTGATCGCGCTGCGCGCGCTGCCGGTGTCGGCGGCGAAGTTCTGTGCACAGTGTTCTAAGGGGAGATAGGCATGTCTCGCGTCGCTAAGAACCCCGTTAAGCTGCCAGCAGGCGTCGAAGTCAAATTCGCCGGCCAGCAGCTTTCGGTGAAGGGTGCCAAAGGCACTCTCGAACTGAACGTTCACTCGTCTGTTGAAGTTACCGAAGAATCTGGCGAGCTGCGTTTCGTCGCTCGCAACGGTGACCAGCAAGCTCGCGCCATGGCCGGTACCACCCGCGCTCTGGTGAACAACATGGTCCAAGGCGTAAGCCAAGGCTTCGAGCGCAAGCTCCAGCTGGTCGGTGTTGGTTACAAGGCACAGGCTAAAGGCACCGTCCTGAACCTGGCTCTGGGCTTCTCGCACCCAGTGGACTACGAACTGCCAGCCGGTATCACCGCTGAAACCCCAAGCCAGACCGACATCCTGATCAAGGGTATCGACAAGCAGCTGGTGGGTCAGGTGGCCGCTGAAATCCGCGACTTCCGTCCGCCAGAGCCTTACAAAGGTAAAGGTGTGCGTTACGCGGACGAAGTAGTCCGTCGTAAAGAAGCCAAGAAGAAGTAGGGCCTAGTAAATGACCGACAAAAAAGTTATTCGACTGCGTCGCGCTCGCAAAGCACGTCTCAAGATGCACGAACTCGAAGTCGTGCGCCTGTGCGTGTTCCGCTCCTCGCAGCACATCTACGCCCAGGTCATTTCGGCCGACGGCAGCAAGGTTCTGGCAAGCGCCTCGACCTTGGACAAAGAACTGCGTGATGGCGCCACTGGCAACATCGACGCGGCCACTAAGGTTGGCAAGCTGGTAGCTGAGCGTGCGAAAGCCGCCGGTGTATCTCAAGTTGCCTTTGACCGTTCCGGCTTCAAGTACCATGGCCGCGTCAAAGCGCTGGCTGATGCTGCTCGTGAAGGCGGGCTGGAGTTCTAAGTTATGGCAAATAACGATCAAAAGCGCGACGAAGGCTACATCGAGAAGCTGGTTCAAGTTAACCGCGTTGCCAAAACCGTAAAAGGCGGCCGTATCTTCACCTTCACCGCGCTGACCGTGGTAGGTGATGGTAAAGGTCGTGTCGGCTTCGGCCGTGGCAAATCGCGCGAAGTACCAGCCGCGATCCAGAAAGCCATGGAAGCTGCCCGTCGCAACATGATCCAGGTTGACCTGAAGGGCACTACCCTGCAGTACGCCACCAAGGCTGCCCACGGCGCCTCGAAGGTTTACATGCAGCCTGCTTCGGAAGGTACCGGTATCATCGCCGGTGGCGCAATGCGTGCTGTCCTGGAAGTTGCTGGTGTTCAGAACGTTCTGGCCAAGTGCTACGGTTCGACCAACCCAGTGAACGTGGTTTACGCCACCTTCAAGGGTCTGAAAGCCATGCAATCTCCTGAATCCATTGCTGCCAAGCGCGGCAAGAGCGTCGAGGAGATCTTCTGATCATGGCAACCGTAAAAGTAACGCTGATCAAGAGCGTCTCGGGCCGTCTGCCTAACCACAAACTGTGTGTTAAAGGCCTGGGTCTGCGTCGCATCGGTCACACTGTAGAAGTCCAGGATACTCCCGAGAACCGCGGGATGATCAACAAGGCTTACTACATGCTGAAGGTCGAGGGCTAATCGATGAAACTCAATGATCTGAGTCCAGCGCCGGGTTCCCGTCGCGAGAAGCATCGTCCAGGTCGTGGTATCGGTAGCGGTCTGGGTAAGACCGGCGGCCGTGGCCACAAAGGTCAGACTTCCCGTTCGGGTGGTTCGATCGCTCCTGGCTTCGAAGGCGGTCAACAGCCGCTGCACCGTCGTCTGCCGAAGTTCGGCTTCGTTTCCCTGAAAGCCATGGACCGCGCTGAAGTGCGTCTGTCCGAGCTGGCCAAAGTGGAAGGCGACGTGATCTCCGTGCAATCCCTGAAGGATGCCAACGTGATCAACCAGCACATTCAGCGTGTGAAAATCATGCTGTCTGGCGAAGTTACTCGCGCAGTCACCATCAAGGGTATCGCAGCCACCAAGGGTGCGCGTGCGGCTATCGAAGCAGCTGGCGGCAAATTCGAGGAATAAATGGCTAAGCAAGGTGCTCTCTCTTCGCTCGGTAAGGGCGGGATGTCGGAACTCTGGGCTCGTCTGCGCTTTCTGTTCATGGCGATCATCGTCTATCGGATAGGCGCACATATCCCGGTACCTGGCATCAATCCGGACCGTCTGGCGGATCTGTTTCGGCAGAATGAGGGGACCATTCTTAGCTTGTTCAACATGTTTTCCGGTGGCGCGCTCGAGCGCATGAGCATCTTTGCACTGGGGATCATGCCGTACATCTCGGCATCGATCATCATGCAGCTGATGACTGCGGTCAGCCCGCAACTGGAGCAGTTGAAGAAGGAAGGTGAAGCTGGCCGTCGCAAGATCAGCCAGTACACCCGCTACGGCACCGTTATCCTGGCACTGGTTCAAGCCATTGGCATGTCCATTGGCCTGGCCAACCAGGGCGTGGCGTTTTCTGTAGGCCTGGGCTTCCATGTCGTCGCCGTCTCCACCTTCGTGGCGGGCGCGATGTTCATGATGTGGCTGGGCGAGCAGATCACCGAGCGCGGTGTGGGCAACGGTATCTCGATGTTGATCTTCGCGGGTATCGTTGCCGGTCTTCCGAGAGCAATCGGGCAGTCTTTCGAGTCTGCACGCACAGGCGATATCAACATTTTCGCCCTGGTCGCAATCGGTTTGCTGGCAGTAGCGATTATCGGTTTCGTGGTGTTCATTGAGCGTGGTCAGCGTCGTATCGCCGTTCACTACGCCAAGCGTCAGCAGGGCCGCAAGGTCTTCGCTGCGCAGACCAGCCACTTGCCGTTGAAGGTGAACATGGCGGGGGTTATCCCGGCCATTTTCGCGAGCAGCATTTTGCTGTTCCCGGCTTCGCTGGGTGCCTGGTTCGGTCAGTCCGAAGGTATGGGCTGGCTGCAGGACATCTCGCAGTCGATCGCTCCTGGTCAGCCGTTGAACATTCTGCTGTTTAGTGCAGGGATCATTTTCTTCTGCTTCTTCTACACAGCGTTGATGTTCAACCCGAAAGACGTAGCGGAAAACCTGAAGAAGTCCGGTGCCTTTATTCCGGGTATCCGTCCTGGTGAGCAGTCGGCGCGCTACATTGATGGCGTACTGACCCGTTTGACCATGTTCGGTGCTCTTTACATGATGGCCGTCTGCCTTCTGCCCCAGTTCCTGGTGGTGGCAGCAAATGTGCCGTTCTACCTTGGCGGGACCTCGTTGCTGATTGTGGTAGTGGTTGTGATGGACTTCATGTCCCAAGTACAATCGCACCTCGTTTCGCACCAGTACGAATCCCTGATGAAGAAAGCCAACCTGAAAGGCTACGGTGGCAGCGGCCTGCTGCGCTGATACGCCCCTAAGGTTCGAGGAGTCGGTAATGAAAGTTCGTGCATCGGTGAAAAAGCTGTGCCGTAACTGCAAGATCATCCGTCGCGAAGGCGTCGTACGAGTGATCTGCAGCGCGGAACCGCGTCACAAACAGCGCCAAGGCTGAGTGTGATCTGCGCTTCAAACCCAGCAGCTAGTGTGCTGCTGGGTTGATTATTCGTTTCTACAGCGATATTATCTCGCGCCCTATTTCTTGGCTTCCGGGGCGTAGGTAGCTGTCAATTGGAGTCCCACTGAATGGCCCGTATTGCAGGCGTCAACATTCCAGATAACAAGCATACTGTTATCTCGCTGACCTACATCTATGGTGTCGGTCGCACAACTGCACAGAAGATCTGTGTAGACGCTGGTGTAAACCCAGCCGCAAAGATCAAGGATCTGAGCGACGAGCAAATCGAAACCCTGCGTGGCGAAGTCGCGAAGTTCACCACTGAAGGTGACCTGCGTCGTGACGTCAACATGAAGATCAAGCGCTTGATGGACCTGGGTTGCTACCGCGGCCTGCGTCATCGTAAAGGTCTGCCGGTTCGCGGTCAGCGCACCAAGACCAACGCACGCACCCGTAAGGGCCCGCGTAAGCCGATCCGCAAGTAATCGCCCAGGAATATAGACATGGCAAAACCTGCTGCTCGTCCTCGTAAAAAAGTTAAAAAGACAGTGGTTGATGGCATCGCCCACATCCATGCATCTTTCAACAACACCATCGTGACCATCACCGACCGTCAGGGCAATGCTTTGTCCTGGGCGACCTCCGGTGGTTCGGGTTTCCGTGGTTCGCGCAAATCCACCCCGTTCGCAGCTCAGATTGCTGCTGAGCGTGCTGGTCAAGCTGCGCTGGAATACGGTCTGAAAAACCTCGACGTAAACGTCAAGGGTCCAGGTCCAGGTCGTGAGTCCGCCGTTCGTGCATTGAACAGCTGCGGCTACAAGATCGCCAGCATCACCGACGTGACGCCTATCCCGCACAACGGGTGCCGTCCGCCGAAGAAGCGTCGCGTGTAATCAGGAGACAGAAGAATGGCACGTTACATTGGTCCAAAATGCAAACTGTCTCGTCGTGAAGGCACTGACCTGTTCCTGAAGAGCGGCGTTCGCGCTCTGGAATCGAAGTGCAACATCGAAGCAGCCCCAGGTATCCACGGCCAGCGCCGTGGCCGTCAGTCCGACTACGGCACCCAGCTGCGTGAGAAACAAAAAGTTCGTCGTATCTACGGTGTTCTGGAGCGTCAGTTCCGCGGTTACTACCAAGCTGCTGCCTCGAAAAAAGGCGCAACCGGTGAGAACCTGCTGCAACTGCTCGAGTGCCGTCTGGATAACGTCGTTTACCGTATGGGCTTCGGCTCGACTCGTTCCGAGTCCCGTCAGCTGGTTTCGCACAAAGCGATCAGCGTCAACGGTAAAACTGTAAACATTCCATCCTACCAAGTTCGTCCGGGTGACGTGGTCGCGGTTCGCGAGAAGTCGCTGAGCCAGCTGCGCATTGTTCAAGCCCTTGAACTCTGCGCCCAGCGTGGCCGCGTTGAGTGGGTTGACGTGGATGCTGCCAAAAAGTCGGGCGTTTTCAAGAACGTTCCTGCTCGCAGCGACCTGTCTGCCGACATCAACGAGAACCTGATTGTCGAGCTCTACTCCAAGTAAGGGCTAGAAAATAGGTGCATCCATGCAGATTTCGGTAAATGAGTTCCTGACTCCCCGCCATATTGATGTGCAGGTAGTCAGTCCGACCCGCGCCAAGATTACGCTCGAGCCTCTCGAGCGTGGTTTCGGCCATACCCTGGGCAACGCGCTGCGCCGCATCCTGTTGTCCTCCATGCCTGGCTGTGCAGTAGTCGAGGCCGAGATCGATGGCGTACTCCATGAGTACTCCGCGATCGAAGGTGTTCAGGAAGACGTCATTGAAATCCTGTTGAACCTGAAAGGCCTGGCTATCAAACTGCACGGTCGTGACGAAGTTACGCTGACCTTGTCGAAAAAGGGTTCGGGGGTGGTTACCGCTGCCGATATTCAGCTGGATCACGATGTCGAGATCGTCAACCCCGATCACGTAATCGCGAACCTGGCGTCGAACGGCGCCCTGAACATGAAGCTCACTGTAGCTCGTGGTCGTGGTTACGAGCCGGCCGACTCCCGTCAAACCGACGAAGACGAAAGCCGTAGCATTGGCCGTCTGCAGTTGGACGCTTCGTTCAGCCCGGTGCGTCGTATCGCCTATGTGGTCGAGAACGCCCGTGTTGAACAGCGTACCAACCTGGACAAACTGGTCATTGATCTGGAAACCAACGGCACCCTGGACCCTGAAGAGGCTATCCGCCGCGCTGCGACCATCCTGCAACAGCAGTTGGCCGCGTTCGTCGACCTCAAAGGTGATAGCGAGCCTGTCGTAGTCGAGCAGGAAGACGAGATCGATCCGATCCTGCTGCGTCCGGTTGACGACCTGGAACTGACTGTACGTTCGGCCAACTGCCTGAAGGCGGAGAACATCTACTACATCGGCGACCTGATTCAGCGTACCGAAGTAGAGTTGTTGAAAACTCCTAACCTCGGCAAGAAGTCCCTGACTGAAATCAAGGACGTCCTGGCCTCTCGTGGTCTGTCTCTCGGCATGCGCCTCGACAACTGGCCGCCTGCAAGTCTTAAGAAAGACGACAAGGCGACCGCCTGATCGTCGTAATCACCGAACGTAGTGTTTGGTAAGGAATGAATCATGCGTCATCGTAAAAGTGGACGTCACCTGAGCCGTACCAGCTCTCACCGCAAGGCTATGTTCCAGAACATGGCAGTGTCGCTGATCGAGCACGAGCTGATCAAAACCACCCTGCCGAAAGCCAAGGAACTGCGCCGCGTTGCCGAGCCGCTGATCACCCTGGCCAAGGAAGACAGCGTTGCTAACCGTCGTCTGGCCTTCGACCGTACCCGTTCGAAGTCCGCTGTTGGCAAACTGTTCAACGACCTGGGCAAGCGTTACGCCACCCGCCAGGGCGGCTACCTGCGCATCCTGAAGTGCGGTTTCCGCGCTGGCGACAACGCGCCTATGGCGTACGTCGAGCTGGTTGATCGTCCGGTCGGCGGTGCTGTAGAAGCTGCTGAGTAAGACGTTCTGTCTGCTACAAGGAACCGGGCCTAGTGCCCGGTTTTTTGTGTCTGCAGCTATTGTTTATTTCTATTGATACAAGTCAGCCAATGAATTTGTTCTGGCAGCCTGGCTCATCGATACTCTCCCCATAGCCGATCAGCCGGCGTTCGAAGACCGATAAGGAGAGCCCATGAGCAAGACTCTTACCACCGCCAGCGGTGCACCAGTAGCCGACAACCAGAACTCCCGCTCCGCCGGCCCACGTGGCCCATTGTTGCTCGACGACTTCCACCTCATCGAGAAGCTCGCCCATTTCAATCGCGAGAACATTCCGGAGCGCCGCGTACACGCCAAGGGTTCGGGTGCGTACGGCACCTTCACCGTCACCCGCGATATAACGGCCTACACCAGCGCCAAGCTTTTCGGCGAAATCGGCAAGCAAACCGAAACCTTCCTGCGTTTTTCCACCGTTGGTGGCGAGCGTGGTTCAGCCGATACCGAGCGTGACCCGCGCGGCTTCGCTGTCAAGTTTTACACCGAAGAAGGCAACTGGGACATTGTGGGCAACAACACCCCCGTGTTCTTCATTCGCGACCCGTTGAAGTTCCCGGACTTTATCCACACCCAGAAGCGCCACCCACAGACCAACCTCAAGAATGCCCAGATGATGTGGGACTTCTGGTCGCATTCGCCTGAAGCGCTGCATCAGGTGACCATTCTGTTCTCGGATAGAGGCATCCCGGATGGCTATCGCCACATGCACGGCTTTGGCAGCCACACCTACAGCCTGATCAACCAGAAAGGCGAGCGCACCTGGGTGAAGTGGCACTTCAAGACCCAGCAAGGCATCAAGAACCTCGCCTCCGCAGAAGCGGCACGCCTGGCCGGTACCGATCCGGACTATGCTCAGCGCGACTTGTTTGCAGCCATCGAGCGTGGTGACTACCCGCGTTGGACCGTGTGCATGCAGGTCATGAGCGAAGCAGAGGCGGCGAGCCGTGAGGAAAACCCGTTCGACGTCACCAAAACCTGGTCGCAGAAGGACTACCCGCTGATCGAGGTGGGGGTGCTGGAGCTTAACCGGAACCCGCTCAACTATTTCGCTGAAGTCGAGCAAGCAGCGTTTGGGCCTAGCAACATGGTGCCTGGCGTTGGTCTGTCACCCGACCGCATGCTGCAGGGCCGCGTATTCGCCTACGCTGACGCCCACCGCTACCGTGTCGGTACCAACCACCAGCAACTGCCGGTGAATGCACCGCGCTGCGCGGTGAACAGCTACCAGCGCGACGGCTCCATGGCGACCGGCAGTTATGGTGCGGCGCCGAATTACGAGCCTAACAGCTACGCCGACGCACCCAAGCAGTCACCGCGTCACGCTGAACCTGCACTGGCGCTCACCGGTGCAGCGGACCGCCATGATCACCGTGAGGACAACGACTACTACAGCCACGCCGGCGCGCTGTTCCGCTTGATGAGCAACGAGCAGAAGGCGCTGCTGATCAGCAACATCGCCGGGGCGATGGCAGGGGTCAGTGACGATGTCATCCAGCGCCAGTTGCAGTATTTCTTCATGGCTGACCCGGCCTATGGCGAAGGTATCGCCAAGGCGTTGGGCGTGAAACTCGCTTAACTCGAAGTGATAAGAAGAACCGCCCTCATTTGGGCGGTTTTTCAATGAATATCACTACTGTTTAGCCGATTTTTTGCCCGGATTGCGCCTTTTTCAGTGACCTTCGGCAAAAGCTGGTTCACACTATGCGGCATAGAAGCTTCCACATGGAGAAACAGGGCGATGCAAGGCCATCCGGACGTAATCAACTACCTCGTCACGCTGCTGAAGGGCGAACTGGCGGCACGCGACCAGTACTTCATTCATTCGCGCATGTACGAAGACTGGGGCCTGTCCAAACTCTACGAGCGTATCAACCACGAGATGGAAGAAGAGGCGCAACACGCTGATGCGCTGATGCGTCGTATCCTCATGCTGGAAGGTACGCCTGACATGCGTGCAGACGACTTGGAAGTCGGCAGCACCGTGCCGGAAATGATCGAAGCCGACCTCAAGCTTGAATACAAAGTGCGCGCTGCGTTGTGCAAAGGCATCGAGTTGTGCGAATTGCACAAGGACTATGTCAGCCGCGACATTCTGCGTGCGCAGTTGGCCGACACTGAAGAAGATCATACCTACTGGCTGGAAAAGCAGCAGGGGCTGATCAAGGCCATTGGCCTGGAGAACTACCTGCAATCGCAGATGTAATAGCCGAGGGCTGCTTAGCAGCCCATCGCGACACAAGGCCGCTCCTACGGGCGATCGCGCAACCCAAAGGTTCATGCGATCGCCTGTAGGAGCGGCCTTGTGTCGCGATGGGGCGCAAAGCGCCCCCAAATGCCTTAGGCCCGATCCCGCTCCAGCAGCGGTTTCAAGTAATGCCCGGTATACGACTGTTTCATCTCGCTCAGTTCTTCCGGCGTACCGCAGGCAATGATCTGCCCACCCTTGGAGCCACCCTCTGGCCCCAGGTCCACCAGCCAGTCGGCCGTCTTGATCACATCCAGGTTGTGCTCGATCACCACCACGGTGTTGCCGTGGTCGCGCAGGCGGTGCAGCACATCCAGCAACTGCTGAATATCGGCAAAGTGCAGGCCAGTAGTCGGCTCGTCGAGGATATACAGGGTCTTGCCGGTGTCACGCTTGGACAGCTCGCGGGACAGCTTGACCCGTTGCGCCTCGCCGCCGGACAGGGTGGTCGCCGACTGCCCCAGCTTGATGTAGGACAAACCCACGTCCATCAGTGTTTGCAGCTTGCGCGCCAACGCCGGCACCGCATCGAAGAACTCGCGGGCATCCTCGATGGTCATCTCCAGCACCTCGTGGATGTTCTTGCCCTTGTACTTGATCTCCAGGGTCTCGCGGTTGTAGCGCTTGCTCTTGCACACGTCGCAGGGTACGTAGATGTCCGGCAGGAAGTGCATTTCCACCTTGATCAAGCCATCGCCCTGGCAGGCCTCGCAGCGGCCGCCCTTGACGTTGAACGAGAAGCGCCCGGGGCCATAACCGCGGGAGCGCGACTCGGGCACGCCGGAGAACAGCTCACGGATCGGAGTAAAAATGCCGGTGTAGGTAGCCGGGTTCGAGCGCGGGGTACGGCCAATCGGGCTCTGGTCGATATCCACGACCTTGTCCAGGTGCTGCAGGCCGTCCATGCTGCTGTGCGGCGCCGCCTCGATGCTGCTCGCGCCATTCAGGGCGGTCGCTGCCAGCGGGTACAGGGTGTTGTTGATCAGCGTCGACTTGCCCGAGCCAGATACCCCGGTCACGCACGTCAACAAGCCAATCGGCACCTCGAGGTCAACATTCTGCAGGTTGTTACCGCGTGCCCCCTTCAGTTTGAGTTGCAGCTTCTTGTTGCGCGGCGTGCGCTTGGCGGGCACGACGATCTTCTTGCGCCCCGACAGGTATTTGCCCGTCAGCGAGTCAGGATGGTCCATGACCTCCTGCGGCGACCCCTCGGCAACGATCTGCCCGCCATGTACGCCCGCACCTGGGCCGATGTCCACTACGTAGTCCGCCAGGCGGATGGCGTCTTCATCATGCTCCACCACAATGACCGTGTTACCCAGGTCGCGCAGGTGATTGAGCGTCGCCAGCAGGCGGTCGTTGTCGCGTTGATGAAGGCCGATCGACGGTTCGTCGAGAATGTACATCACCCCCACCAGGCCTGCGCCGATCTGGCTGGCCAGGCGGATACGCTGGGCCTCGCCCCCCGACAAGGTGTCGGCACTGCGGTCCAGGGTGAGGTAGTCGAGGCCTACGTTGACCAGGAACTGCAGGCGTTCGCAGATTTCCTTGAGGATTTTCGAGGCAATTTCGCCGCGGCGGCCGGTCAGGGTCAGTTCGGCAAAATAGCTGCTGGCATCGCCAATGGGCAGGTTGGTGACCGCCGGCAGGGTTTTCTCGCCAACCCACACGTGGCGCGCTTCGCGACGCAGGCGGGTGCCGCGGCAGTCCGGGCAGGGCTGGGTGCCGAGGAACTTGGCCAGTTCTTCACGCACGGTGGCCGATTCGGTCTCGCGGTAGCGGCGCTCCAGGTTCGGCACAATGCCTTCGAACGGGTGCGAGCGCTTGACAATATCGCCGCGGTCGTTGAGGTACTTGAAGTCGACACTGTGCTTGCCGCTGCCTTGCAGGATCACCTTCTGGTGCTCGGCAGACAGCTCGCCAAACGGCTCTTCCAGGCTGAAGCCATAGTGCGCCGCCAGTGAGCCGAGCATCTGGAAGTAGTACACGTTGCGGCGGTCCCAGCCGCGGATGGCACCCTCGGCCAAGGTAAGCTCGGCATTGACCAGGCGCTTGGTGTCGAAGAACTGCTTCACACCCAGGCCGTCGCAAGTCGGGCAGGCACCCGCCGGGTTGTTGAAGGAAAACAGCTTGGGCTCCAGCTCGCTGATCGCGTGGCCGCACACCGGGCAGGCGAAACGGGCGGAGAAGATCGTCTCTTCGCCTTGCTCGTCGTCCATCGGTGCCACCAGGGCAATCCCGTCGGCCAGTTTCAGCGCAGTTTCGAACGATTCGGCCAGGCGCTGCTGCAGGTCGGCGCGCACCTTGAAACGGTCCACTACCACATCGATGCTGTGCTTCTTCTGCTTGTCCAGCTTGGGCAACTCATCAAGCTCATAGAGCTTGCCGTTGACCCGGGCGCGCACGAAACCCTGCGCGCGCATTTCATCGAACACTGCCAGGTGCTCGCCCTTGCGCTCGCGCACCACCGGCGCCAGAAGCATCAGCTTGCTGCCTTCGGGGCGCTCCAGCACCAGGTCGACCATCTGGCTGACGGTTTGCGCCTCCAGCGGAATGTCGTGGTCCGGGCAGCGTGGGGTACCGACGCGGGCGTACAGCAGGCGCAGGTAGTCGTAGATCTCGGTGATGGTGCCGACCGTCGAGCGCGGGTTATGCGACGTCGATTTCTGTTCGATGGAGATTGCCGGGGACAGACCTTCGATGGTGTCGACGTCGGGCTTTTCCATCATCGACAGGAATTGCCGGGCGTAGGCCGACAACGATTCCACGTAGCGGCGCTGGCCTTCGGCGTACAGGGTATCGAACGCCAGCGAAGACTTGCCGGAACCGGACAGGCCGGTGATCACGATCAGCTTGTCCCGGGGCAAGGTCAGGTCGATGTTCTTCAGGTTGTGGGTACGTGCCCCACGAATCAGGATCTTGTCCACTGCGGCCTCGCTTGGCGGGCATAAACAAAGAATTATACGGCCCCCTGCCAGTACGCGGCAAAGCGTCGCGTAGATGCCGTCAAGCTGTCGGACTGATAGAATCGCCGCCGGTTCACACGAGGTTACGCCATGCATGACACCCACAACGAGCGCATGAGCAGCAGCGAAACCCGCGCTGCTGGTGGCCTGGCCCTGGTCTTTGCCTTTCGTATGCTGGGCATGTTCATGGTCTTGCCGGTACTGGCCACCTACGGCATGGGCCTGGCCGGTGCCACACCTGCGCTGATTGGCCTGGCCATCGGGGCCTATGGCCTGACCCAGGCGGTATTGCAGATTCCGTTCGGGATGATTTCCGACCGCATCGGGCGGCGCCCGATCATCTACCTGGGGTTGGTGATCTTTGCCTTGGGCAGTGTCCTGGCGGCCCAGGCCGACTCTATCTGGGGGGTGATCGCGGGGCGCATCCTGCAAGGTGCCGGGGCAATTTCGGCTGCCGTCATGGCGCTGCTCTCGGACCTGACCCGTGAACAACACCGGACCAAGGCCATGGCCATGATCGGCATGAGCATCGGCCTGTCGTTTGCCGTGGCCATGGTCGTCGGGCCACTGCTGACAAGTGCCTTTGGTTTGTCAGGATTGTTCCTTGCCACTGCCGGGCTTGCCCTGGTCGGCATCCTGCTGATCGCCTTCGTTGTGCCCAGTACCCACAGCCTTCTGCAGCACCGCGAGTCGGGTGTGGCGCGCAAAGCACTCGGCCCGACCCTGCGTCATCCGGACCTTTTGCGCCTGGACGTGAGCATCTTCGTGCTGCATGCCGTCCTCATGGCCAGCTTCGTCGCGCTGCCCCTGGCCTTCGTCGAGCGTGGCGGGCTGCCAAAAGAGCAGCACTGGTGGGTCTACCTGACCGCACTGTTCATCTCATTTTTTGCAATGGTGCCGTTCATCATCTACGGCGAAAAAAAGCGCAAGATGAAGCGTGTGTTGGCCGGTGCAGTCAGTGTCCTGCTGCTGACAGAGATATACTTCTGGGAGTGGGCTGACGGTTTGCGCGGACTGGTGATTGGCACCGTGGTATTCTTTACCGCATTCAACCTGCTGGAGGCCTCACTGCCTTCGCTGGTGAGCAAGGTGTCGCCTGCCGGTGGCAAGGGCACGGCAATGGGGGTTTATTCCACCAGCCAGTTCCTTGGTGCGGCACTGGGTGGAATTCTGGGTGGCTGGCTGTTCCAGCACGGTGGGTTGGACACGGTATTCCTCGGCTGCGCGGTATTGTGTGCAATCTGGCTGATCGTCGCGTTGTCCATGAACGAGCCGCCGTATGTGACCAGCTTGCGGATGCCGCTGACGCCAGAGGCAGCCCGGGAAGCCGGCCTGACCGAGCGACTGATGGCCGTGCCGGGTGTGACCGACGCTGTGGTGGTTGCTGAGGAAGCGGCCATCTATATCAAACTGGATACGAAAATTTTGGACCGTGCGACCCTCGAGCGACTGGTGAATCCAGCCTCTTCGGCGTGCGAAGCCTAGGAGAACGTTATGGCCCGTGGGGTTAACAAAGTCATTCTGGTCGGCACTTGTGGCCAGGATCCCGAAGTCCGCTACCTGCCCAACGGTAACGCCGTGACCAACCTGAGCCTGGCTACCAGCGAGCAGTGGACCGACAAGCAGTCGGGCCAGAAGGTCGAGCGTACCGAGTGGCACCGTGTGTCGCTGTTCGGCAAGGTTGCCGAAATTGCCGGTGAGTACCTGCGTAAAGGTTCGCAGTGCTACATCGAAGGCAAGCTGCAGACCCGCGAGTGGGAAAAAGACGGCATCAAGCGTTACACCACCGAGATCATCGTCGACATCAACGGCACCATGCAGCTGCTCGGCGGGCGCCCGCAGGGCCAGCAGCAGGGCGGTGATCCGTACAACCAGGGTGGCGGCAACTACAACCAGGGTGGTGGTCAACAGCAGTACAACCAGGCCCCGCCGCGCCAGCAGGCCCAGCGCCCGCAACAGGCCCCTCAGCGCCCGGCGCCACAGCAGCCAGCGCCTCAGCCGGCTGCTGACTTCGATAGCTTCGATGACGATATTCCGTTCTGATCAGAACATCAGGCGGCTAGCGAAACCAGAAACCCAGGGCCTTGGCCCTGGGTTTTTTTATGAATGCGGCAGGCCAGCGCAGTCACCTCAGAGGGTGCTTTCACCACCCAGTTCTTCAAGCGCCACCCGGGTGAACTGCGCATCCAGCTCCGGCGTTGCGCCGCTGATGCCGATGCCGCCGATGTGCAGGCCGTTCTTATCCATGATTGGCAGGCCTCCCTCCAGCAAGGTGAGCCCCGGCAACGATGCATAGGGTTTAGCCGGGTGTGCAGGGCTGTGTTCGCCAGAGGTGGGTAAGGCCAAGGGGAAGCGGGCAGAAGTCTCAGCCTTGAGTTGCGCCAGCTTGATACTGGCTTTGTCTGCGCCGTCCATACGGTGGAAATACTTGGGCTTACCGTGGTTGTCGATGATGCTGATGACGATCGCATGGCCTTGGGCCATGGCCGCCAGTTCGGCGGCTGCCGCCATGTTTCGCGCTTGTTGCGAGGTGAGCGGCGAAGCTGCTTCGTCCGAAGTCGCTGCAGCAGCGGGTGCGAGGATGGCAGTACCGGCGATCAGCAGGCTCAGCAGCAGAGGCTTGGTGTTCATGGGGACAGTTCCTTTGTCGGAATTTTCCTCAATCTAGTAACTTTCTGAGCGGAGTTATGTAGTCCATTTCCGAAAGTGATGAGCCCAGTAACCCGGCATAGTGCTCTCTACCTGACACATGTCATCGCACCTTCTCGATTCTTGACTAGTCTTATCCATTGGCGAGCAGAATTTGGCCCGCCACCGTGACTACCAAGAGGCGCCGGCAATGTTTCGTGCGTCCAAACCTGATCAGGAGTGCACGATGGACCTGAACCGTCGGCAATTCTTCAAGGTCGCCGCTATCGGCCTTGGAGGCTCGAGCCTGGCGGCGTTGGGCATGGCCCCCACGCCAGCCTTTGCCGAGCAGGTGCGCCACTTCAAGCTGGCGCACACCAAAGAGACCCGAAATACCTGCCCGTACTGTTCGGTCGGCTGCGGCCTGATCCTGTACAGCCAGGGCGATGCGGGCAAGAACGTCAAACAGAACATCATTCATATCGAAGGTGACGCCGACCACCCGGTCAACCGCGGCACCCTCTGTCCGAAAGGTGCCGGCCTGCTGGACTTTATCCACAGCCCGAGCCGCCTGCAGTACCCAGAGGTGCGCAAGCCTGGCAGCCAGGAATGGGTACGGGTCAGCTGGGACGAGGCCCTGGACCGCGTTGCCGACCTGATGAAGCAGGACCGTGACGCCAACTTCATCGAGAAGAACGCCCAGGGGCAAACCGTCAACCGCTGGCTCACCACCGGTTTTCTCGCTGCCTCCGCCGCCTCCAGCGAGGCGGGCTACCTGACCCACAAGGTCATCCGCGCAACAGGCATGCTGGGGTTCGATAACCAAGCACGTGTCTGACATGGCCCGACGGTGGCAAGTCTTGCCCCGACGTACGGCCGTGGCGCCATGACCAACCACTGGTCAGATATCGCCAACGCGAATCTGGTCCTGGTGATGGGTGGCAACGCAGCAGAAGCGCATCCGTGCGGCTTCAAATGGGTGACCGAGGCCAAAGCGCACAACAAGGCGCGGCTTATCGTGGTCGACCCGCGATTTACCCGAACGGCTTCGGTGGCCGACTACTACGCGCCAATCCGTACCGGTACCGACATCGCCTTCATGGGTGGTCTGATCAACTACCTGCTGAGCAACGACAAGATCCAGCACGAATACGTGCGCAATTACACCGACGTGTCGTTCATCGTCAAAGAGAACTATGGCTTCGAAGACGGGCTGTTCAGCGGCTACGACGAGGCCAAGCGCGTGTATGCCGACAAGTCCGGCTGGGGTTATGAGCTGGGTGAGGATGGCTACGCCAAGGTCGACCCGACACTGCAGCATCCGCGCTGCGTGTTTCAGCTGATGAAGCAGCACTACAGCCGCTATACCCCGGCGTTGGCGAGCATGACCTGTGGCATGCCGCAGGACGCCATGATGAAAGTCTGGGAAGAGATCGCCAGCTGCTCGGTGCCGGGCAAGACCATGACGATTCTCTACGCTTTGGGTTGGACACAACACTCGATCGGTGCGCAAATCATCCGCAGTGCCGCCATGGTGCAGTTGCTGCTGGGTAACGTGGGCATGCCCGGTGGTGGGGTCAACGCGTTGCGCGGCCACTCCAACATCCAGGGCCTCACCGACCTTGGCCTGCTGTCCAATTCGCTGCCGGGCTACCTGACGCTGGCCGGCGATGCCGAACAGGATTACGCAGCCTATATCGACAAGCGCGCCTCCAAACCGCTGCGCCCGGGGCAGCTGTCTTACTGGCAGAACTACGGCAAGTTCCATGTCAGCCTGATGAAGGCCTGGTACGGTGCCAACGCCACGGCTGAAAACAACTGGGGCTATGACTGGCTGCCCAAGCTGGATGTGCCGGCTTACGATGTGCTGCGCATGTTCGAGATGATGGGCCAGGGCAAGGTCAACGGCTACATGTGCCAAGGCTTCAACCCCATCGCCGCGCTGCCGGACAAGAACCGCGTTACTGCGGCTTTGGCCAAGCTCAAGTGGCTGGTGGTCATGGACCCGCTCGCCACCGAAACCTCGGAGTTCTGGCGCAACATGGGGCCGTTCAACGACGTGGACACGGCCAGTATCCAGACCGAAGTGATCCGCCTGCCCACCACCTGCTTCGCTGAGGAAGATGGCTCGCTGGTCAACAGCAGCCGCTGGCTGCAGTGGCACTGGAAAGGTGCCGACGGGCCGGGCGAAACCCGCACCGACGTGCAGATCATGAGCGAGCTGTTCCTGCGCCTGCGTCAGCGTTACCAGACCGAGGGCGGTACCTACCCTGATGCGATCATGAACATCAGCTGGCCGTACAAGATTGCTGATGAGCCATCCCCCGAGGAATTGGCCAAGGAAATGAACGGCTGGGCGGTCACCGACCTTACCGATGCTGTCGGTGCAGCCCTCAAGGCTGGCCAGCAATTGTCGGGCTTCGGTCAACTCAAGGACGATGGCAGCACGGCATCGGGGTGTTGGATCTTTGCCGGCTGCTGGACCGAGCAGGGCAACCAGATGGCTCGCCGCGATAACAGCGACCCGTACGGCATGCACCAGGTGCAGAATTGGGCCTGGGCTTGGCCGGCCAACCGCCGCATCCTCTACAACCGTGCCTCCAGCGACCCGCAAGGCCAGCCTTGGGATCCGGAAAAGAAACGCCTGGTGTGGTGGAACGGCAAGACCTGGACCGGGACCGACGTGCCCGACTTCAAGGTCGACTCGCCACCCGAGGCGGGGATGAACCCGTTCATCATGAACCCCGAGGGCGTGGCGCGGTTCTTCGCCATCGACAAGATGGCCGAAGGCCCGTTTCCCGAGCACTATGAGCCGTTCGAAACGCCGATTGGCATCAACCCGCTGCACCCGCAGAACAAGAAGGCGATCAGCAACCCGGCCGGGCGCATCTTCGACTCGGTATGGGACACCCTCGGCAAGCACGATGAATTCCCGTACGCGGCGACCACCTACCGGCTGACCGAGCACTTCCACTTCTGGAGCAAGCATTGCCGGCTCAACGCCATCGCCCAGCCCGAGCAGTTCGTCGAGATCGGCGAGGTGCTGGCCAATGAAAAAGGCATCAAGGCTGGCGACCGGGTACGGGTGTCGAGCAAGCGTGGCCATATCGACGCGGTGGCGGTCGTGACCAAGCGGATTCGCCCGCTGCAGGTCAACAACCAGACCGTGCACCAGATCGGCATTCCGCTGCACTGGGGCTTCACCGGCGCAACCCGGCATGGCTACCTGACCAACACCCTGGTGCCATTCCTGGGTGACGGCAACACGCAGACGCCAGAGTCCAAGTCGTTCCTCGTCAAAGTGGAGAAACTCTGATGGCCAGCCAAGACATCATCGCCCGCTCGGCCACCACCACCGTGCCGCCCTCGGTACGCCAGCAGCAGGAAGTCGCCAAGCTGATCGACACCACCAAGTGCATCGGCTGCAAGGCTTGCCAGGTGGCGTGTTCGGAGTGGAACGAACTGCGTGACGAGGTCGGCCACAACCACGGCACCTACGACAATCCCCAGGACCTCACTGCCGAGACCTGGACGCTGATGCGCTTTACCGAGCACGAGCGCGACGACGGCAACCTGGAATGGCTGATCCGCAAGGACGGCTGCATGCATTGTGCCGAGCCAGGCTGCCTCAAGGCGTGCCCAAGCCCAGGGGCGATCATCAAGCATGCCAACGGTATCGTCGACTTCAACCAGGACCACTGCATTGGCTGTGGCTATTGCATCACCGGCTGCCCGTTCAACATTCCGCGCATCTCGCAAAAAGACCACAAGGCGTACAAGTGCACCCTGTGTTCCGACCGCGTGACCGTGGGCCTGGAGCCGGCCTGTGTGAAAACCTGCCCGACCGGGGCAATTGTGTTCGGCACCAAGGACGAGATGAAGGTGCATGCCGCCGAACGCATCGTCGACCTGAAATCGCGTGGCTATGACAACGCCGGGTTGTATGACCCGGATGGCGTCGGCGGTACCCACGTGATGTACGTGTTGCACCATGCCGATACCCCCAAGCTGTATGCCGGCCTGCCGGATCAGCCGGTGATCAGCCCGCTGGTAGGGTTGTGGAAGGGCTTTACCAAGCCCCTGGCGTTGTTGGCGATGGGCGCAGCGGTGCTGGCCGGGTTCTTCCACTATGTGCGGGTCGGGCCACAGCGGGTGGAGGAGGACGAACACCCGGCCGCAGCCGACCCGAGCGTGCAGACAGTGGACCCTGCAGTGCATGTCTATGATCCGAGCAAGCCCGGTGGGCAAGGGGAGCAGCGGCCATGAACGACAACAAACCCATCTTGCGCTACAACGCCAACGAGCGCAGCAACCACTGGCTGGTGGCGATCCTGTTCTTTCTCGCCGGGCTGTCGGGGTTGGCGCTGTTTCACCCGGCACTGTTCTGGCTCAGCAACCTGTTTGGCGGTGGTCCGTGGACGCGCATCCTGCACCCGTTTCTGGGGGTGGCGATGTTCGTGTTCTTCGTTGGCCTGGTGGTGCGCTTCTGGCGGGCCAACTTCATCACCGCGAATGATCGCCTCTGGCTGCGCCGGGTTGACCGGGTAATGCGTAACCAGGAGGAGGGCGTACCGCCAATCGGCAAGTACAACGCCGGGCAGAAGCTGCTGTTCTGGACCCTGCTGGTGTGCATGCTGGTCTTGCTGGTCAGTGGTGTGGTGATCTGGCGAGCGTATTTCAGCCACTGGTTCGGCATCGAGGTAATTCGCCTGTCGGCGTTGCTGCATGCACTGGCGGCCTTCGTGCTGGTCCTCAGCATTATCGTGCACATCTACGCCGGTATCTGGATCAAAGGCTCGATTGGCGCCATGCTGCACGGCTGGGTAAGCCGCGCCTGGGCACGCAAGCACCATGAACTGTGGTACCGCGAAGTGACTGGCGACAAGCCGCCGAGTCATCACGGACGAAAAGAAGGATGAGCGCTTGAGCACGATACTCGAACCTGGGCAGATCGAAGCGTCGGCGGTGATGCCGCCGTTTCTGCACCTGCCGCCGGCCAACCTGTTTGAAGTGCGGGCTGCGCGTTTGGACACGCTGGCCCAGGGCAATGCCCTGGGCGACTACCTGAGGCTGGTTGCGCGGTTGTGCCGTGTGCAGCAGCAGCTTGTGGATAACCCCCCTGGCGCCCTGCCGGTGGCTGAGGCGCGCCAGCGCCTGTGCATAAGCCATGGTTTGCCGCCGCTGGCGGCAGACAGCCTGGTACGTGACGGGGCTTGGCTGGTCTGGCTGCAGGCCTTGCTCGGTCACTTTGGCGACGAACCCCAGGGTCCGTTGGCGGAGGCCTTGCAGGTGCTGCGTGGCAGTGATGACAACCAGCGCAAAGGCTGGGGGTTCGCGTTGCTGGCAGGGCAGTATGACGCGGTGCCGCCCGCACTGGTGCCATTGCTCGGGGCTGCATTGCAGGCGGCCTGGTCCAGTTGGCTGCTGGCATTGCCGGCGCCTGAACTCAAACCCGCTGGCAGCCTGGCCCAGTGCCCGGCCTGCGGCTCGCCGGCGATGGCCGGGGTGGTACGCAACCGTGGCAAGCACAACGGCCTGCGCTATCTGGTGTGCGCGTTGTGTGCCTGTGAATGGCATGTGGTGCGGGTCAAGTGCGTGTACTGCGAGTCGAGCAAGGACTTGCGCTATACCAGCCTTGAGAATGACCGCCATCTACCCGGCAAGGCGCCCCTGCGGGCCGAGTGCTGCCCGGGGTGTGAAAGCTACCTCAAGCAGAACTACCTCGAAAACGACGCAGCGGCCGAGCCCTTGGCCGACGACCTGGCCAGCCTTGCGCTGGACATGCGCCTGGATGAGGAAGGTTTTCATCGCCTGGCGCCCAACCTGATGCTTGCGCCCGGTTAGTGGGTGAGTGTCTACACTGAAAAACCGAGTCGCCTGCTTCGCGGGTGAACCCCTTCCCACAAGACCTGGTACAGGGTCAGACACCTGCGCAGGCTTTTGTGGGGGCGGGCTCACCCGCGAACAGGCCAGTACCGACGACGGATCAATCCTAGGTAGTACCGCATGTCCAACAGCCTCGCCAGCGACACCCCACGCTTGCCGTCCATCGACACCCTCCTGCGCCATCCGGCCTGCCTCCCACTGATCGACCGACACGGCCGCGATGCGGTCTTGAGCGCCCTGCGCCAATTGCTGGACGACCTGCGGGAGCCCGCGCGCAGCGGCCAGCTCAGTGCCGCCGAACTGTCTCTCGAGATCCTTCTGGGCCGCGCCGGCGAACGTCTGGCCGCCCAGCAACGCAGCCAGGTACGCCGAGTGTTCAACCTCACCGGCACCGTGCTGCATACCAACCTCGGCCGTGCCCTGCTGCCGGAAGAAGCCATCGAGGCGATGCAGACCGCCGCCCGCTACCCGCTCAACCTGGAGTTCGACCTGGCCAGCGGCAAGCGTGGTGACCGCGACGACCTTATCGAGGGCCTTATCCGCGAGCTGACCGGCGCCGAGGCGGTTACCGTGGTCAACAACAATGCCGCGGCGGTACTGCTGGCGCTCAACAGCCTGGGTGCGCGCAAGGAGGGCATTATCTCGCGCGGCGAACTGATCGAGATCGGTGGCGCCTTCCGCATCCCGGACATCATGGCCCGCGCCGGGGTGAAGCTGTACGAGATCGGCACCACCAACCGCACCCATGCCCGCGACTACGAGGCTGCCATTGGCCCGCGAACCGGGTTACTGATGCGCGTGCACTGCAGCAACTACAGCATTCAAGGTTTCACCACCCAGGTGCCGACCGCCGAGCTGGCGCGAATCGCCCACCAGCATGACCTGCCACTGCTCGAAGACCTCGGCAGCGGTAGTTTGCTCGATCTCACCCGCTGGGGCCTGCCGGCCGAGCCCACGGTGCGCCAGGCCCTGGCTGATGGCGCCGATCTGGTGACCTTCAGTGGCGACAAGCTGCTGGGCGGCCCGCAGGCCGGGATCATCGTCGGGCGCAAGGCATTGATCGCCAGGATCAAGAAAAACCCGCTCAAGCGTGCGCTGCGGGTCGACAAGATCACCCTGGCCGCACTCGAAGCGGTGCTGGCGCTGTACCGCAACCCGGACCGGTTGGCCGAGCGCCTGCCCAGTTTGCGCTTGTTGACCCGTGGCCAGGCCGATATCCAGGCCCAGGCCGAACGCCTGCTGCCAGACCTCCAGGCCCGCCTTGGTGCGCAATGGGTCGTCAGCGTGGAACCTGCGTTGGGCATGATAGGCAGTGGCAGCCAGCCGGTTGCGCGCCTGCCCAGTGCCGCGCTGTGCCTGCGCCCACAGGTGTCGAAGAAGTTGCGCGGGCGCAGCCTGCATGTGCTGGAGCGGGCCCTGCGGGGCCTGCCAGTGCCGGTGCTTGGTCGCATCGACGACGACGCGCTATGGCTGGACCTGCGCCAGCTGGACGACGAAGCCCAATGGCTGGCGCAATTGCCGGCGTTGCAGTTGGGGCCGGTGCAGTGATCGTTGGTACCGCCGGCCATATCGACCATGGCAAGACCGCACTGCTGAAGGCACTGACCGGCCAGGCCGGTGACCTGCGCCAGGAAGAGCGTGAACGGGGCATGACCATCGACCTGGGTTACCGCTACGCGGCGCTGGCCGAAGGTGCACCGCTGACGGGCTTCATCGATGTGCCGGGCCACGAGCGGTTTATCCACAACATGCTGGCCGGGGCCCATGGCATAGACGTGGTGCTGCTGGTGGTGGCGGCAGACGATGGCGTCATGCCGCAGACACGTGAGCACCTGGCAATCATCGAGCTGTTGGGTATCCCCCAAGCACTGGTGGCGATCAGCAAGTGCGACCGCGTGGAGCCGGCGCGCCTGGCCCAGGTGCAGGCGCAGGTCAATGAGCTGCTGGCGCCAGGGCCCTATGTCGGGGCGCGGCAGTTCCCGGTGTCGAGCCTTGGCGGGGAGGGCATCGACGCGTTGCGCCAAGCCTTGCTGCAGGCGCAAACCGCTGTGCGGCAACGCAGTGCGCAAGGCGGTTTTCGCCTGGCTATCGACCGCGCCTTCGCCGTTACCGGTGCGGGGGTGGTGGTGACTGGCACGGCGCTGGCCGGTCGGGTGAGTGCCGGCGATACCCTGGTCCTGGGCAAGGCCGGCAAGGCGGTGCGGGTGCGGGGCCTGCATGCACAAAACCAGGCCGCGTTGGTAGCGCAGGCCGGCCAGCGAGTGGCGCTCAACATCGCAGCCGAACGCCTTAGCGCGGAGCAAGTTCACCGTGGCGACTGGCTGCTGCCGCAGTGGCTGCACGCGCCCAGTGTTCGGGTGGATATCGAGTTGAACCTGCTGCCGGGCGAGCTGCGGGCGTTCGAGCACTTCAGTGCCGTGCATGTGCACCTCGGCACCCAGGACGTGACGGCCCGTGTCGCGTTGCTGGAAGGTGAAAGCCTGGCCGCCGGCCAGCGCATGTTTGCCCAGTTACTGCTCAATGCACCGTTGCAGGCCGTGCATGGCGACCGCCTGGTACTGCGCGACCAGCGTGCTCAGCGCACCTTGGGCGGCGGCAAAGTACTCGATCCGTTTGCCCCCAGCCGCCAGCGCCGCAGCCCCGAGCGTCTACGCCAGCTGCAGGCGCTGCGGGATGCCCAGGGCCTGGAGCAGGCGCTGCCGGCACTGCTGGCCAGTGCGCCCGGTGGTATCGACCCACAGCGCCTGGAGCGTCAGTTCAATCGCCTGCGCGAAACCTGGCAGCTACCGGCGAACGTGTTGGTGGTGGCCACGCGACAGGGCCAGCTGCTGTTCGCCAGCGCCCAGTGGCAGGCGCTGAAACGGCAGGTGCTGGCGCAACTTGCCCGCTTCCACGAGCAAGAACCCGATCAGCTGGGCCCCGACCGTGACCGCCTGCGACGCTTTACAGCATTGCCGTTGGAGCGGCCTGCGTTTGTCAGCCTGCTTGAGGAACTGCTAGAGGAAGGGGCGATTGCCGCCAGTGGGCCCTGGCTGCATTTGCCGGATCACAAGGTCCAGTTGAGTGAAGCCGACGAGGCACTGTGGGCGCGCCTGCAGCCCAGGTTGCTGGCGGGGCAGTTCGATCCGCCCTGGGTCAGGACATTGGCGGCAGAAGAGAACTGCCTTGAAGCCGACGTTCGTTTGTTGTTGCGCAAGCTGGCGCGTTTGGGCGTGGTGCACCAGGTGGTGCGCGACCTGTTCTACCCCGCAGCGACGCTACAGCGCATGGCAGAGCTGCTGCTGGGGCAGGCGGCTGGCACTTCAGTAGTGCAGGTTGCTGCATTTCGCGATATGTTGGGCATCGGTCGCAAGCGCAGTGTGCAGATTCTGGAATACTTCGACCGCATCGGCATGACCCGCAGGGTGGCCGAGCAGCGTCACATTCGCGCTGACAGCGCCCTGGCCCAGCAGTACGCCAGGCACTGAGTTCAAGGAAGGCAATCGCGCCCGGTGGCGCGGCCGGGCTTCAAACCCGGTTGGGGACGGCAGCCGTTCCCGGGCAGGTTCGACTCCCGCTGCCTTCCGCCATCTTCTTTTCTTGCCCGGGCGAGTTGCGGGCAGCGCCTACGCCCGCTCCCCACACAGGTCCAGGGCAAACCAGCGTTCTGCTGATTCCACATCCAACCCTGCACCCAGCAGCGCAACCATCTTGCCCAGCGCTGCCTCGCGGGTCATGCCGCCGCCACTGACCAGGCCCGCGCTACGCAGTCGGTTGCCTGCCGCATAGGTATCGAATACCACCGAGCCTTCAGGGCATTGGCTGATTGCCGCCAGCAGCACCCCGCGCTGGCGCGCTGCACGCAGTACCTCGAGCAACGCCAGGTCATCCGACGGCCCGGTACCACTGCCATAGCACTCCAGCAGCAAGCCCTGCACGCCGCTGCCCAACAAGGCCTGCAGATGGCTGGCCTGCAGCCCCGGGAACACGGGCACTACCGCCAGGTTGACCGGCTGGCGCGGCTGGCGGTAATCCAGCTCGGCCGGGATGGCTGCCGCACGCTGGCTGTCGCGATGCCGCGGCAGGGCAACGAACGCATCGAACGCTTCACTGCGCAACTTGGTAGCCCGGCAACCGTGCACCAGCTGCCCATGGAAGTACAGCTGCACGCCGTCTTCCAGCCCTTGTTCGAACAGGCGCAGCGCGCCACACAGGTTGGGCCAGGCGTCGCTGTCGGGGGCGCCGGCCGGCAGCATCGAACCGGTCAGCAGTACCGGCACGGGCAAGCCCAGCAGCAGGAACGACAAGGCAGCCGCGCTATAGGCCAGGCTATCGGTGCCATGCAGCACCAGCACCCCATCATGGCCAGCGTCCACCGCCGTGACGATGGCGTCGCGCATGGCCAGCCAGTTGTGCTGTTGCATGTTGGCGCTGTCCAGCAGCGGGTTCAGCTCTTGCAGGGTCCACTGCAACTGGGGGGCATCGGACAGTTGCGCGAAGTGTTCACGCATCCGCCCGTCGAAACCGCCGGCCGGGGCCAGGCCCTCCGGGGTTTCGAGCATGCCGATGGTGCCACCGGTATAGAGAACGAGAAGATTCTTGACTGCACGCATGGAAAGCATCCGTGGCGGTGAGCGGAGAAAAAAGCCGCCCACGGACGGGGCGGCTTGGGCAGGGCAGGATATCAGCGCTGTGGCTGGGCCTGGACGGCTGCTTTGTCAGCGGCTGTTTCCAGCTCAGGGTTGGCTGGCCAGGCGTTGCGGTCCAGGTCCAGGTCGGCGAACTTGGTCGAATCGAACACTGGCTGCTTGATACCGGCCTTGCGCTGGTCGTCGTAGTCGCGCATCACCCGCAGGCCAATCTTGAACAACAGGGCCAGGGCGATCAGGTTGACGAAGGCCAGGCAGGTCATGGTGATGTCGGCGAAGGCGAACACGGTCGACAGGTCTTGCATCGAACCCCACACCACCAGCGCCAGTACCAGGCCACGGAACACCATCAGTACCACGCGGTTGCGGCTGAGGAACTGCAGGCTGTTCTCGCCCAGGTAGTAGTTGTAGAGAATGCAGGTGAACACGAACAGCGACAGCGCAACGCTGACGAACACGCGGCCCCAGTCACCCACCACCGCGGCCAGCGAGTTCTGGGTCAGGACAATGCCGTCGCCCTCGAAGCCTGGGGTGTAGAAGCCCGACAGCAGGATCAGCAGTGCGGTGCAGGTGCAGATCACGAAGGTGTCGAGGAACACGCTGAAGGCCTGGACCACGCCCTGCGCGCCCGGGTGTTTCACTGCCGCCACGGCCGCAACGTTCGGTGCACTGCCCAAGCCTGCTTCGTTGGCGAACACGCCCCGCTTCACGCCCATGACGATGGCGCTGCCGAGCAGGCCGCCAAACGCAGGGTCAAGGCCGAAGGCGCTTTTGAAGATGGTTTCCAGCATGGCGGGTACGTGGTCGATCTGGGTGCCGATCACGTACAGGGTCACGCCGATGTAGGCCAGGGTCTTGACCGGCACCAGCAGGTCCGAGACCGCCGCGATGCGCTTGATGCCACCGATGAAGGTGATGGCCAACAGCACGGCCAACACCAGCCCGGTGTGGCTTGGCTTGAAGTCGAAGGCATTTTGCAGGGAATGGGTAACGGTGTACGACTGCAGGCCGATGAAGGCGAAGCCGTAGGTCACCAGCAGCAGGATCGAGAACACGATGGCCATGCTTTTCAGCTTCAGGCCATGCTGGATGTAGTAGGCCGGACCGCCACGGTACAAGCCGTCGCCATCGGCGCGCTTGTACACCTGGGCCAGGGTACATTCGAAGAAACTGCTGGCCATGCCGACCAGGGCAGTGACCCACATCCAGAACACCGCGCCAGGGCCGCCCAGGGTCACGGCAATGCCGACCCCGGCGATGTTACCGGCGCCCACGCGGCCAGCCAGGCTCAGCATCAGGGCCTGGAAGGAGCTCAACTGGCCTGCCTGGCCACGCAGCGATTCCTTGAACACGGCGAACATGTGGCCGAAATGGCGGAACTGTACGAACCGCGAACGGATGGTGAAGTAACCGCCGAGACCGACGATCAGCACGATGAGGAGTTTCCCCGAGAGGAAATCGTTGAGTGCTTCGAGCATTGGAAAATGACCTCGATTCTTATTCTTCGTGTGGATTGATCAGCGGACGGCAGGCGCACCGCTATTCGTTGGGGCGCATGGTTGGCCATGACAAGAGTCGTTACAATTTCGCGGGTTGCTCTGACTTGATGCGACTTGATGCTACAATGGCGTCATTCGCGTCACCTGGATTCCGCACATGAGTGAGCATTTCGCTACCAACCTCAAACTGGCTTGCAGCCACTACCGCTCTATTTCCGAAGTTTGCCGCCAGCTCTCGATCAACCGAGCGCAGTTCAACAAGTACCTCAGCGGGCAGAGCCGTCCGACGGCTTTCAACCTGAAACGCATCGGTGATTTCTTTGGCGTCGAGGATTACGAGCTGAACCTGCCTGCCGAGCAGTTCGCCCGCCTGATCGGTGCCCGCGTCTCGACCCTGGCCGAACAACCCAGCGACCCGATCAGTGAACTGTTCCGCCCGCTGCATGAGCACGCCGGCAACCTGTCGCGTTATTGCGGTTATTACTTCGAGTATTCGAACTGCATGTCGGTGCCCGGCACGATCCTGGTGTCGCTGGTGCACCTGTGGGAAGAGCGGGGGCGTTTCCTGTTCGAGCGCCAGGAGCGGCAGGAGCGCTCCAGCGCCACGGACCTGCATGCCGAAGTCCGCTGTCGCTATCTGGGCGCGGCGTTTCAGTTGCAGGACCGAGTGTTCCTCATCGACTACGAGTCGCTGACTTTCAACGAAATGAGCCAGACCATCCTGATTCCCAGCTTCAAAAGCCGGATCACCCGCCTGAACGGCCTGAAGGCCGGGGTTTCCAGCGGCGACCGGCGCAACCCGGCCTGCACACGGGTGGTGTGGGAGTACCTGGGTGAGGAGATCAATCGCATCAATGCCTACCGACAGGTCAAACTGTACCGCCCGGATGATCCGCGTATAGATGATGACGTCAGGGAACGGCTGAGCGTGGGGCCGTTGCGCAACAGTTTGTTTGAGATTGAATAGACAGGATGGCTGTACTCGGCATGCCACTGCCGCTCTATCGGTTTGACCGATGACTGGAATTGAATTCATGCCCGCTGAGTACTCATAGGCGGTGCAACCATTGCGCCACCGGATGACCAGCACTGAGCATCAACTTGGTTGCCATCAGGCAGCACACGGCGATTAGCAGCGGTTTCACCAGCCGCGGCCCGAAGTGGAGCGCACACCGCGCGCCCAGCTGCGCACCAATGATGGCGGACACAGCCATTATCAATGCCAAAGGCCAGACGATCGCCCCACTGCATGCAAACACGGTCAGGGCTCCGAGGTTGCAGCAAGCATTCAGGAGTTTGCTTCTGCAAATTGCTTGCATGAG
>NZ_BCBD01000070.1:0-27693 GCF_001320345.1 Pseudomonas sp. NBRC 111127
AACCAAGGGGTGCTGATTCGACATGATTCGTCTCATGTCTGGGGGGCTGGAGGCCTGATCGTTTCGAAAAAGGCGATCAACCTCAACGTCTCCCGCACAGAAATCCTGCGCAAAACCTGCCCCGTCTGGAAACCGATCGCCAAAGAGTTCAGGCGCCTGGCTCAGGATGTATCGGCAAAGCTGGGGGATCACCGTAAGACTGAAGCTCGCCGGGAAAAATCGGCGCGATCATTGCTCAGCGGTGACGAGAATATCTGCGATGTGTTTGCTAAGGAGGAAGTCATTACGCTGCTCCCTGGCAAGCGGCACATCACGCTCATGGACTTTCGCCTCAAGGCTTTCAACTGGCACAAGGGCATGTACACCCTGATCGAACATGGCAATGATATTCCCAAAGGTGAAGCTATCGCCCGGGAAGGTTTGATCCAAATCGTCCACCCGAAGACCTTGGAGCGATTCGGCTGTCACAATCACATCGACTTTGAGGAAGCGCTCGAGCGCGCTCTCTGCAACGTCAGTGAGGCAGCGCAGGCGATTGAAGATCGCGGCGAACGGGGCCCTTGGTTCTGGCGAGGTAAACCGTTGGATGCGCCAGCATTGGCGGCATACTCCACATTTCGTGACGCCTTTATCGAAAGAACACTGATCGTTGACGATCGCCAAACCCTGGACAAGGAAACGCGCAGGGCTTGGACCGCGCTGCGGTGGTGTCTGCAGCACTATGCCGGTGCGTGCGTAGGCGCTGAGCGCTACAGGGACGGAACCCTTCGCTACGACGAAGAGCGGTTGCAGATCCTGCTGGGTGAGTCCAACACTGCCGAGGCTTGGACGGATGGTCGGACGTACCTGGCCATCAGTTGCGATATCGTCAAGCGGCTTAGCAACAAACCACTGGAGACGGTGGCCTACATTTTCGGGCTGGTTGAGCACGAAGTCGCTCACCAGGGCGATAGCATTGCGTGTGGCCATGATGAAGCTTTCTATCAGCGTTACCACGACATCTCGATCCGCATGGCCCCCGAGCGTCAGCGCTTCATGCACAAATGGCTCATGAAATACACCATGAGCTTGGAGCGGGAAGGGCAGAAAAGCCGGGGCCGGGCATGGAGCGAGCGGTACCTTGTCGATCGGGTAGGCAGCGGCCGCATGAAGCGCGGGCTGTCTCCGGTCATCGAGGATGTGACGACAGATCCTGTTGTGACTGAAAGCGTCCCAGAGCAAAGCATGGCGTTGCTTAACATGATCAACGCATCGTTGGTTCAGACAGGTGCGTGCCCTGAACCGCCGAATTGGGAGGCCGTTCGCGAGCAAGCGCGCATCGATCAACAGGCCATGACCGAGCGTGCGCGTGGAGCACATGAAGCAAAAAAAGCGGAAGACGCGGAGTTCGAGCG
This sequence comes from Pseudomonas sp. NBRC 111127, assembly GCF_001320345.1. Taxonomy (NCBI): domain Bacteria; kingdom Pseudomonadati; phylum Pseudomonadota; class Gammaproteobacteria; order Pseudomonadales; family Pseudomonadaceae; genus Pseudomonas; species Pseudomonas sp. NBRC 111127. The sequence goes on from NZ_BCBD01000070.1 coordinate 1,395, forward strand.
ATACGTAAACAGTATGGAAGAGGACGCCGCCGCTGATGTGCAGAAACTCCTCGCATTGGAGACAACAGAATTCCCCGAGGGCGTCCTGGCTTATCTGGTCCGTTCCATGGTGTATGGCGGGTACTCTGACGACGATATCAAACGCGCCTGGGCCAACAAGGAATGGGAACAGCAGGATCATCCTGGTGAGTATTACCACGAAGACTTCGAACCAGACGAGCCGATTGATCCCGAACTTGAGGCCGCGATGGAAGCAGAATTCGAGCGCGAAATGGCGAATGAAACGCCGATCGCAGACGAGCTATGGCGAATCGACGAAGATTGCCGCCAGTTCGTTTACGAGGGCGAAAATTTTTGGTTGCTCGAGCGTAATGCAGCGGCAGCTGGATTCAGTCGCGTCGAAACCTATCTGAAATGGCGGCACGAAGAGTCGGAAGCCTAGCGCGCCTGATGGCTTGCTGGCCGGTGCGATTCAGGTCGACAAGTCACCCTGCCTAGCACCGGCTCTATCAACACAGCTAAGGCACGCAGTCGTGTCTAGAGAGGAGAGATATCATGGCTCGAGGAGTAAATAAGGTCATTCTGGTCGGCACCTGTGGCCAGGATCCCGAGGTCCGCTACTTGCCCAACGGTAACGCTGTAACCAACCTAAGCCTGGCAACCAGTGAGCAGTGGACAGACAAGCAGACCGGCCAGAAGGTCGAGCGTACTGAGTGGCACCGTGTGTCGCTGTTCGGCAAGGTTGCAGAAATTGCCGGCGAGTACCTGCGTAAAGGTTCGCAGTGCTACATCGAAGGCAAGCTGCAGACCCGAGAGTGGGAAAAAGACGGCGTCAAGCGCTACACCACCGAGATCATCGTAGACATCAACGGCACCCTGCAGCTGCTCGGCGGCCGGCCGCAGCAACAGAGCGGCGATCAATACAGGCAGTCAGGCAACCAGCAAGCTCCGCGTCAGCAGCCTGCACGCCAGGCCCCCCAGCAACCAGCACCGCAGCCGGCAGCCGACTTCGACAGCTTTGATGACGATATACCGTTCATGGATCCCTACCGGTTCAGCTGGAACCTGCAATGACAGCCATGACCGCCGGCTGGATGGCGATAACGCGTTGATTTGGCGTCGTTTTGGCTGGCAGATTGATCAAATTTGATCAACCAGTAGGACCGTGTTAGCATTGATCCCAAGAATAGCCCCCACGCCTCGGGCGGGACTTGTCCCGTACTGCGCACCAGGGGGTTAGTTATTTCTGGCCCCCATGCCCCCGCAGGATGCTTTGGCATGCCGCAAGCACCCCTCTATTTCCTCAAGCCTGCGAAGCCACCCAACGCTCTGCTGCGACACCTGAGGCTCAAAGGCTTAGGTACCCGCGGGCAGCGAGACAAAGCCCTGCACGCTCTAGAGTTCATCGGCTATCACCGCCTGCTGATCTACATGCGGCCGCTGCAGGACCCTCAAAAGCGGTTCTTTGCCACCGTCCAGTTCGACGACATCCTACAGCTTTATGACTTCGATCGGCGGCTACGCCTCGTGTTCCTGGACGCGATCGATAGTATCGAAGTCGCATTCCGCGCGGCGATCATCAACACCTTGGCCCTGGACAAGACCTGCGGCAGTCATTTTTACCTGGACGCCGTTCACTTCCAGGATTGCAAAGCCCATCGCGACGTCATGAAACAGGTGCTGGGCCTTCCAGAAAAAAATGCGGCCATCAAGCATTACTACGATAACTACAACACGCCGGCTCTGCCGCCTGTGTGGACTGTTCTCGAGGCGATGTCTATCGGCCAGCTCTCGCGCCTGTTCAGTGACCTGCACCTGGACCATCGTAAAACTGTGGCGGCCAAATTCGGCTACGACGAGTCCGTGTTGGTGACCTGGCTAAAAAGCCTGACCATCCTTCGAAATGTCTGCGCCCACCATGGCAGGCTGTGGAACGCATCGATTACCGCAGATGCGCCAAAATATGCCAAGGCTATTGCCGCTGAGTTTCCCAGTCACAATGATCGAGGGCGCATTTTTGCGCGAGCAGTCGTCGTCCAGGCTTTGCTCGCAAAAATCGACCCCACTTCCGACTGGAAAGTACGGTTCAAGCAGTTGATGTCGACCCTGCCTACGGCCGGCCTGGGGAAAGCAGGCCGAACCACGGCCGAGCTAGGCCTAGTTGCAGGTTGGGAGATCCGTCCATTCTGGTCTTGACTCAGGCGTGCGCCCGGCTGGTCGAGCCCGCCGGGCTTTGTTTATCCCTCCGCCACTTTGAGGATGCTTTGCTCCTCAAATGCACCTGACTTTCCACAGCTGGTCCCAGTTGGTCATGTAACTGGGGCTTAGCAATGCCCGGCGCATACCCCAGTCCGGGGTCAGCGGTACAGCAGCAGTACGCAGGCAGTCATGCCCCCAGCGACGGTTGATCCGATCCATTGTTGCCATGAGTGCGTCGGATCGCTCAGGCTGGCTCGGGCTGAACAGATCTTGCGTGAACTCGCCCCGTTTACGTAGATCCATCAACAGGACCTCGGCCTTGCTGTAGGCAAAGCCAGGTCGGTAGATCTGCTCGACTGCCTTCAGTGCGTACTTAGTCAGCTGGCGTACATCGTCGGTGGGGTAGGGGGGAATGCACGTTGCCGCATTCGCGTACTTCGGCCCATCCCCGTGAAACGAGGTTTGAATGCCGATCCGCAAGGCGCCGCACAGCGAGCTCTGCATGCGCAATTTCTCTGCGGCGCGGTGAATGTATGTCGCCACTGCTTCCTGAAGGCCCTTGAGCGTGTGGACCCGCTGGCCGAACATCTTGCTCGAGCAGATTGATTGCTTAGGTGCCACGGATTGCTCCAGGTCCATGCAGGATTCACCTTTGAGCTCGCGTATTGTGCGCTCCAGTACGACGCTGTATTTGCGTCCCATGGCCCGAGGATCTGCCTGGGATAGTTCCCATGCCGTACTGATGCCGTCGCGCGCCAGGTTGTCACGCATGCGTCTGCCAATGCCCCACACTTCATCGACCGGCATGCGACGGAGTAGCCATTCGACGGCCTCGGGCTTGCGCAGGTCGACAACCCCGCCAGTCCTTTCCCGCCACACCTTTGAAGCGTGTTGCGCAGCCTTAGCCAGTGTCTTTGTGTGCCCGATGCCTATGCCGACCGGCAGGGCGGTCCACTGCAGCACCCGTGCCTGGATGGCCCTGCCAACATCACCGATCGGCTCAGGATGTCCATCGAGCCGCACGAATAGTTCGTCGATTGAGTACCTTTCCCAATCTTGCACCAACGACGCGATAGCAACCCCGCAGCGATGGCTTAACTCGCCGTACAAGGAATAATTCGAACTGAACACCGCAACTCCATGCCGCTCCAGGAACGCCCGCACCTTGAAGTAGGGGTCACCCATTTTCAGGCCGAGCGCTTTCGCTTCTGTGGTCCGGGCCACGATACAGCCATCCGAGTTGGACAAGACGACGACTGGGCGCTGCCGCAGCTCGGGCCTGAAAATGCGCTCACAGCTGCAGTAGAACGAGTTGACGTCCACTAGGCCGAAAATCGGCCGCGATTCACAGTGCATGAGGTGTCAGGACCCAGGTCACCACCCCGAACACCTCGATAGTGCCGTACTCGCTGGGAACGATGTTTTTGTACGCTGAATTTGCTGACTCCAGTACCCACCCTGCAGCCGACTTGGCCAGTCGCTTCACCAGGGGCTGATTGTCCACGTAAGCGAGGACAATATGGCCGGCAGTCGGAGAGATCGATCGGTCAACCACCAAGAGACTACCATCGAAGATGCCGGCGTCGCGCATGCTGTCACCTTCAACCTGGACGATCCAGACATGGGCAGCACGGATGTTCATGCGCTCATCTAGTGACAATGGCGCTTCGTAGTAGTCAGCCGCAGGGCTGGGAAAGCCGCCCGCCGCAGCGCCAGCCAGGACTTGTAGAAGCTGCGTTGAAGGCGCCAGCGGGTAAGGTGTTAGGGCATTCATGAAGGCACCAGAGAATAACTGTTTGCATATACAGTAATTCAGCAATGGCTGTGCGGCTAGCTTCGGTTAGACAAATGGTGATTTCGCAGACGGCAGCAACGGGCGGTTGATGCTGTGATACCCTAACGCATATATCTATTAGCAGGAGAAAAAATATGCAAGTTATTGAAAAGGAAAGGCTACTCCAAATTTATGAAGAGGAGATCGAGGCCGCATATGCCGAGCTTCTTGATGCGTTTATGAACCTCCTGACCCTTGGAGTAGGGGATACCAGGTCTATGGCCGGTCGATGTGGTGCGCGAGTTGCTGCAGCACATAAGCGATGCAAGCGTGGATTAGTCTTTTCCGAGCTGGTGATCGCTCGGGATGCTGGCCTGGATATCACCCCCACGGTTGCGGAGCACGTTTGTGAACGGCTGATCGGCCGCGGTGTAGATTTCCGAAAGGCGCTGACTTTCTTCGGGACACCAGGCCGTACTGCAGCTCAAAAATCTGGCGTGGTGCGCGAGGATATGGCCAGCATTGAAGCGCAGCTGGCACCGCAGGTGAGTATGCTCATTTATGAAATGTCTGTGATACGTGAACGCCACAAGAAGGAGTACGGCGACCGCGTAGAGGCCGCTGTAAAGGAGCTCCAAGAGTGATAGGAGCTTAATACATACATGCGTTTGGCACCCTAATACATATATATGTTAGGGAATTTAAGCTTCTGCCGCTTCGTTAGGGGAGACCAGGCTTCGCACTTTTTAGCCTCTTCCGGCGCTGAGCGACAGCTTGCCTGGAACAGCCTGCACGGCGTGCAATCTCCGCATTACTCGTGGTTGGCAGAAGATGGTCGAAATTTTCCAGCTTTAGTCCTGGGCGAGCTTCAAAAATGCCGACCTGCATTAGCCGTCGCCTGCGGCCAATTTCGTATGCAGTGACACCGAATATTTTTGCCAGCGCTACGTCCGACATTGTACCTAAGAGCGAGTCATACGCCTTGCTGACCGCATTGTCGCCCGACCATGGTGGAATGCCTTTATTGGCCCGACGGATCTGCACTGCATTGGTTGTCGTTCCTGCCAGATAAGCCACGATGCGATCGTAGCATTGGCCAAGCAGCCAGTCGTAGGGTTCAATTTTGGAGTATTTGGGCATCGCCGCTTCCTGCTGGTCCTGTCCGGTTGGAGTGCTTGATCAACCGCCAAGGTAGCGCAAATGAATAACGGTACCCTAACAGATATATACATTAGCGTTGCCGCCGCGCCTCAGCCCTCCACGCCAACACTGAAAAATCTATATACATACGTACGTACGTATATTATCATTGTTGCATTCACCAGGTAATCGGAGGCTGGAATGTACGACGCAGTGATCGCCAAAGAAGCGTGCTCCCTTGAGGCGCAGCAGTTTGTACCAGGGGAGGTTGTTTCGATCCACAGAGACGGTACAGCGGCTCGTAATGCCGCGGACAAAGCCAACAAGCGCAAAGGCGAATACGGCCTTTTTGTGGCGGTTCACTCAGAGAGCCTGGTGAAGAAGGGGGATTTGCGCGAAGACCTTTTGAATCAGTACGAGCTGAATGAGCGCCGTGGGTATGGCAAGCGTCTGATGCGGGCAATCTTGTCTGATGAGCTCACCGGTAAGCGCAACGTAATGGCTGACGACGCTGGATATCACCTGCAGCATTTAGGCATTACCTTGGAGGACCTCAAGGAGTGGTACGAAGAAGAGGTTCGGGCAGAGCATCTTGAACAACAGATCCGCTCCCAAGAGCATGCACACTTGCGCGCAAGAGGCTTCGAGGCTCAAAAGGCGATCGACGAGATTCGGAACCAACCTTGCTTTGCCGTGCCGGCCGTTCGCGGTATCCAGGCCGGGCAGGAGTATTTTCTGGCACAGATTCCATACCCGATCCTGGCTCGCTTGTTTGTTTTCGACGAAGAGGAAGCAGTGCCTGCAGAATTACGCGCTCAGCGCGCGTTGAACAAGAAACGGGCAGAATCCATCAGTGAATACATGCTCGACAACCGGGACACCTATGTACTGCCGGCGCTCACAGCTAGCGTCGACAAGGCTATGGCTTTCGAAGCACTTGAAGGTATCGAGCAGCTTGGCACGCTTCACATTCCAATGAGCGCCACCATGCTGATAAATGACGGGCAGCACCGTCGCTTGGCTATCGAAATGGCACTGCGCAACGACGAAACCCTTCGCCACGAAACAGCGCCGGTACAGATTCACTTTGACCAGGGCCTGCAGCGCTCTCAGCAAATCTTTGCTGACATCAACAGTAAGGCGGTGAAGCCATCCAGTGCGATCAATGCTCTGTATGACCACCGCAATCCTTACAACACCTGGCTCCAGGATCTCCTCACCCAACTGCCTGCAATCAAGCGAAAAATCGACTTTGAGAACGGTTCCCCGGGCATGCGTTCGTCTAAGCTTTGGAGCTTGGTTGCCTTCAAAAAATTCGTGACGCTGCTCACTGGGCTCAGCGAGAAAACCATCACTGGCCTGGAGGATGAAGAGCTAATGGACTGCGCCGACCTTGTGCGTGAGTTCCTTGAAGGTTGCGAGAAGTACATCCCCCAGTGGGGCGACATGCTATCCGGCAAGATCGCTGCCTCGGACGTTCGCGAAAATTTCGTCATCGGACACGCGGTCTTCCTTGAGGCGCTCGGGATGTTCGGTCGCGAAGCGCTGTTCTACGGTACGCATCTATCGCCTCAAGAAAAGAATGCCAAGGTCGTTGATCCTGGCAAGGCTAAGTGGCATGTCATGAGACCCCTCGAAGCTGTTCAACCGTCGAAAAGCGACGGCATGTGGGAGAATCGGTGCGTGGTATTGGGCAAAATGCAAAAGACGGTCGACGGGACCAAAGCTACCGCCGCTCAGCTGCTTTCGATCGCCAACATTCCTTTGCCGGAATCGCTGGCCGAGCTGCACCAACGCATCATCAAGTAAACACATCGCTTCGAGGCGCGTAGACGCCTCGATCTGAATTCAAGGAGATCGTTATGTCTGTAGGAAACGAGGGGTTGATCTCGGTCGGTACTGCGCTGGTGGCAGTTGTCGCTGCCGGCTGCACTCATGGTGTGCTGCAGCTGTTACCAGAAGTGAGCTTTGCCGCGCACAGCTGGATGATGATCGGGGTGCTGATCGCTGTCGGCATACTGGGGGCAGGTCTCTGGTGCGAAATCCAGCCTGATAACTTTGGCATGATCTCGGCAATTGCTGTTACACCCCTTGCCGTTGCAGCTTTCTGGGGAGGGCTTTGGCCTGCGATGACGGAGTGGGGAGCGATCGGCTTGGCGTTTCCTGGACAGACGCCACCGGTTGCTTGGTGGGCCTCGAGCGCGGTGAAGTGGCTAGGACTCGCAGCAATACTGGGTGGTGGGTACTACTGGCTGTACCGGAGAAGCTTCAACTAAATTCGGACTGGATTTTTGATGGGAGGAGCAAGTGAATATTGAGATCGAAACCCTTCAGAAGACGGCTCAGCATTGGCGAGAAAGTAATCAGTGTCATCAGGGGGGAATTGTCCTGGTGTGGCAGGGGGCTGTGTACGGTTGGAAAAACGAGCTGCGTGACCCCCAGCATGAACAGCCAGGCGCTTTCGCCGTCGATTCAGCCGGGAAGGTGTTCATCGCTGAGGGTGGTGACCCCTACAATGGTGCCATACGCTGGTCGCCTCTAGCACTTTGATTTGGGAGATGCACATTTGATGGACGCTCAGAAAGGAGCATTGCGATATTACGCCTGGGCAATATGGTTCAGCTCCCTGGCGTGGATCGTTAGCAAGCTTGCGGTCTACTCTACCGCTCATGGTGGGGTGACCGAGAGCTGGTTGTTCGTAATCCTATTCGGGGTAGTAGCATTGGCTCCCAAGGGCATTCAAGGCCTGATACTAGCTTCGAACTACCGTAAAGACATGAAGGCGGCAGAGTTGCGTCTTGCAGGTTACAGTCTTGGCTGGGTGATATTGTTAGCCATTGGCCTGTACGGGTTTCTGAAATATCTCCCGTAGGGAAACTCGGGAAGTCGATTCAGTATTTTACTTTATAGGTCGGAGAATCCTCCGGCCTCTGGCCGCGCCGATCGTAGAGACGTGTGGTGCTGATATTGGAATGTCCCAGCCAGGTTTGAACCTTCGCTATATCAGCCTCGTGCTCCAATGCGTTGGTTGCCGCAGTAGCTCGCAACCCGTGCACGCCCAGGCCAGCCACCGCTATGCCGGCTGATTTGGCCCAAAACCCGATGATCGAATAGATACCGTTGGCCAGCAAACGAGCCCCGGGCGTACGCCCGCGAACGGAGCGAAACAATGGGCCGGTAGTCCGCTCCCCATCAGCCTCCAGGTACTGGTGGATCCGCTCTGCCGCCACCGGATGGAGTGGGAGGTAACGAACTTTGCGGCCCTTGCCATGCACCTTCAAATGACGAATGCCGCGGCGTTCCTGCAGGTCGACAACATCCAAGCTTGCTGCCTCCTCACGACGCAAACCGTGGTACAGGAGAACCGCCAGCAGTGCTCGATCCCGAAGCCCCTTTACGCTGTCTTGATCTGGAGCCTCGAGCAACGCCTTGGCCTGGTCGTCGCCCAGCGCCGGCGTTTTACCTTCATTGCTCTCATTCGGAGGCCGCTTGACGCCATGAACAGGATTTCCTCCCGCTACAGCGTTGCTGTCCAAAAGATGGTCAAACAAACTGGTCAGCGCCGCCAGCTTTCGCCGGATCGTCGCAGCTGACAGCACTCTTCGCTCTAGGTCCGATCGCCAGGCAAGAACATGCGCCCGTTGAACCTCCCGGAACTGGTCTGGGTGGACAATGCCTACGAAGGCGGTGAAGTCGCCGATATCAATACTGTAGGCGCGTCGGGTCTGAGGATTATCAATGTTGGCCAACCACTCGGTAGCAGCTGGTACATCCGATAGAGCCAGGTACTGTGCTTCGGTGAGTTTGCCAGGCTGCCTGGTTACCAGGAGTTCTTTCATCAACGCATCCGCCGTCGTCTATTGGGCATGCTGGTTTCGACAGGATCAACAAGCTTCGCGTTAAGTAGCTGCTCCCACCGCTGGGTCTCCGCATCCATTTCATCTTCACCACGGATTTCCGCGGCAATGGAGCCTCCAGCCTTTGCTAGCGCGGATCTTGCTTTCGACCAAAAGCCTAGTGCCGATCCCCAAATGTGTACCGGGACGATCGGGACCTGATGCTGGTCATGAAGCACTTTGAGCGTGGCCAGGCCATGACCACTCGCACGGTACTGATCGTCGACCTCGATCTTGTGAACGTAAACGCGGTCGAGGGCCGGGTTCAAACCGTACTCAATGCTGCCCACACGAGTAGCGCCGGCATAGATGCCAGCGTAAAGAGTCGGAGAGGGAAAGCCAAACTGCAGCGGGTGCGAACTTTCCCGTTCAGTCACTAACTGAACAGGTTGTTCGATTCTAGTCTTTTTGGGGGATTTTCGGCGCGTGTGTTCGAAAAAGTCACGCAGAGGATCAAACCAGTCCACGAATCCACTCCCTGCCTAAAATTGGTGATAACGTATTTTATCACCAATTTAGGAATGTAGGGGGAGGGTGGTTATCCTGCGCTTAAACGAGCTTGAAATGCTTCCATTTCCTGCATAGTGCTGATGTCTGGAACGAGTCTTGGGGTCAGGTTGAGCTGCGCCGAGATGTAGGCCAGCGTCCGAACGCGATCAACCGAGGTGTTCATCGCTTTGGCAACGCGCTTGGCTGCACCTGGTCGATTCAACGCGCAATGAGCAGCTTCCAAAATTTGCGCAAGCAAATCATCGTCGAGCTGGCTGAGCATGTCTTTCAAGTCCATAGGATCCATCCTTTCGTGACCCAACAATAAGTGCCGCGGACGGCCTACAGGGCGGTGATTTCAGCGTTCATGATGCAGGCCAGATCGGCGCCCAGTTGCCGGCGAATGCGAGCAACAGAGCTATCCGTTGGAGCCGCCTTATAAAACGAGAACTCGGGCGAGCTCGAATGCTGCAGGACAATCAGATGAGTCTTGCCAAGGCGTTTCAGCCTCCGCAGTTGGGCAACTTCATCGACCATCTGAGTGATCGCCATGTCGAACCATTCAGGTGCATCTGTAGGTTCATCCATGGCGAGGCCCTGGAAGGTCAATTGAAGTTGGTAGCCGTTCGCTTTCAACTCCGCAACCAAAGCCGTCTGCAGCGCAGGGTCGATTTCAACGCGAGTCATGCCGCCATCGCCATTATTGGATACGAGTCCAAGCATTTTGTTATGGAGATAGACTTTGCATGACCACGCGAGGCCTCTCGATGTTTCGGCTTCCTTATAACCCTTAATGTCCAGCCCGACACCGCGATACGCCTTGATGTTTGAGTACGTGTCCATAATTGACCTCCGTATTAACGTACAGACATTATACCCATAAATTCCGTATTGTGTATATTATACGGAATAGAGAGGCCAAAAAAAATGGCCCCCTACTCAAAGTACAAATCCCAGAGAAAGCGACGATATGGCAAGCAACAGGCCCAGCAACAACACCGACTTTAGAGTTGGTTTTTGGTTTATGAATGTCGTTCCGAACAGCCCAGCAGCGACTAAAGGCAGGAGCCATCCCACGGGCGCATTGAAAATCATCGAGCAGATATTGAATAGTGGTCCTTTTGCAGAGGCAATTTTCGCCCAATAAGGAACTTGGCCACTGCCAAGCACAAACCCAACAGTCATGCACAGACCTGCAAAACAAAGCAGTGCGCATAGTACAAAACCCCAGGCCCTCCATCGAGCAGCATCAGCCACTTTGAGAGCCACAGCCTGGCTCGCTTCGCTTACAGCAGCCGACAATGTGGACAGTGCCTTCTTTGTCTCAGCATCAGCCATCTCAGCAAATAATGACTTGTGCTTGTCGACCTGTTTATCAACCTGCCTGGCAATCAGTTCTGGATACTTGGAATACATCGTATCGTAGGACTGCAAAGCCATTAAGATAAGCCAGAGAGAATCATTGTTATGCAGGTTCAAGGCATTTTTAACCCGATAGAGATCCTGCACCTCTTTCTCAGAAGCCTGTCGTCCTAAGAGCTTCTCAAAGGCAACCTCAATATCATCCATTGAGAACCTCCCCTATCACTTTATTCACATCACGGCGCCACCGGGTAAGTTCAGCTCGGTTTCCGATCGGCAGTTCCTTCAATGCTTGCCCGATCGATAGTCGTTTGCTGTAGAGATCGTCACTCACACGATCCGCCAGATCTGGCAGCATCAGAGACTTACCACCAGCACCCTCGATGGATTCTCTGATTTTTGAATTGTTGTAAAGCTCGAACTTTATTTCGTCACCAAAGTAAGCATTACGAATTACATGGATAGTGGAGTCTGGGAGTGCTTCACGGTATTCCTTGAGCAGTTCTAAGCTGTCACGTTGCCGGTTAATCACCCACAGCGTGATCAGTTGCCTGTTCAACTCACCGAGCGTGCTGTTCAACGTTTCTCCATACGCTGCTACGCCTTTGTTATTCCGTGCAGCGGTATTGACAACTACAACATGATCACGGAATTCGTCGCAGACGTTAACAAGATCAATCCAGCCGTTTGCATCGTCCAAATCAATCAGCCTGCACTCAACTTCGTCTTTATACATCTTCCAAACGTCTGGATTGGAGGTGTCCGATTCAATCAGCAGAATCTTGAAACCAGCCTGCATCAATGTGTCAACTAGGCCTACCGTTGTGAAGCTCTTTCCTACGCCACCTTTACCACCACCGACGAGGTAGATTTGACCAACCAGGGCAATCGATTTTTCTTTCATAGGTTCTCTCCTCAGATGTCATCCTTATCATTTTTCGGTGTAAACCCGGGATTTCCTTGTCGTGTTACCCCGGTTGTTACCTGGCGTCCACTTGGCACAGCTTCAGTACCTTTCTCAGTGGATTTTTCTTTGCTCCCTTGGTGAACCTCAGCGGGAGCCCTACGACGTGTTACAGGCGTGCGTCGATTTCGACCTTTCGCCGAACCCCTCGCCCTAGTGAGATAGCTTTTCAGCGTTGTCTCTGAAATTGGCATTCCACCTGCGGTCAAAATTTCCGAGATTTTCGCCAGGCTGTATCCACGCGCCTGCAGAACCTTTATCGACTCTTGCATCATCTCGACTGCCTTCAGCTTTGAGACCGGCTTGTCCGGTTGCTCCACCTCTGGCAGGTTTTCGAGATCACCCATGAGCTTCTCGATTTGCGAAATGGTGAATCTCATTTGGCCTCCCCCCTAATGTCCTCTTTGCCCTGATTCTATGGGCATCCCTTGCGGAGTCAAGTTCCGTACGATAGCCTTGATACGAAATGAGGTCTATGGTTTTGGACAGGGTAGGGTTTGTACTCCCGCCATAAATGGCGTCCGTCCAACCGGCATCGCTGGCAGTCGTTTCACTCCCTTGCGATGCCTACCACCCTGCTCAGGGCTACGCCCCGAGACCCCTTGGAACACCTGAGGATCCTGCTTATGAGTACCAGCGAGCAAAGGCGTCGTACCGGTCGGTTACCACCTATCCGGTGCTTCGAGGATGAAGAGGAAATCGTCCGTGACAAAGCTAAGGACTGCGGGCAGAGCGTGGGTCAATTCATGCTCGCTGCTGCGCTGGGAAGGCGTACGAGGTCAAAAGTGGAGGGCCATATCCTCAATGAGTTGAGGAGGCTTGGAGGCCTACAGAAACATTTGTTCAATGAAGGCGGTGGGAAGCTTTCGAAGGAGTACGCACAGATCCTGGTGGCATTGAAGGCTGCTATTGAAAGGATCGGTTCGTAATGTTAGCGAAGGTGCCACCAAAGCGGGCCGACGGGAGCTCAAGCTTCTCAGCGTTGGTCGACTACGCAACAGAGCGTGACGAAGATAAGGAGACACAAACTGATGAGCTCACTCCAGGCCACAGCCGAAGAGACGACTCAATTCTTGAGTCTGCTCGAGAACATATCGAAAGAGCAGCAGACCGTTTGCGAGAGATTGGACGAATTGATGCTGCAACTCAAAATGCCATCCGAGAACGTGCTCGAAGTATTGGAATTGCTCTTGATACCAATGGGCGTCGATATCAACAGGATCAACACTCAGTTCCAGACCGCTTTGACGAGCCTGGACCCATCACAGACAGAGGGGTAAACGCTGATGGACATGAAAGCCGTCTTGCCGTTGCTCAGCACCATCTTGCAGCAGCAGCAAACCATCTCCGACAAGCTACTAGAGATCATCCTGACTTTGCGGCAAGAGCAAGATCCCGTGGAGCCAACCTTGCGTTTCATGCTGCAGCCGCTCAAAGAAGGGATGCAAGAGATGAGCTCAATGCTATCGCCGAGCTCGAATCAGGACTCCTCCTCGGAGCTCCAGTAAGGGAAATTACACGTTCCGGCGTCTCCTGCCAGCATAATTGCTTGAGCCTGGCGACAGCCGCCGCCGAGATGAAAGCAGTGGCTGCTCAGAATTCCCGTGTTAAGGATCCTGTCTACCATGTCATTCTGAGCTGGCCAGAATCAGAGAAGCCTACTGACGATCAAGCCTTTGATTGTGCACTGCATGCGATGGATGCGGTCGGAATGGGTGGACACCAGTATGTGTTTGCTATTCACCATGATACGGACAATGTTCACTTACATATGACAGTGAATCGTGTCCACCCTGACTCGTATAACGCGGTGTATCCAGATAGAGATTACTTCAAGCTCGATTATGCAATGCGTGAGCTTGAGCTTCGTTATGGTTGGGCACACGACAATGGTCCTTACAGTGTAACCAACTCCACAGGCAAACCAGAAATTTCTTGGTCGGCCTCCAAACCGAAATTCCAGGGTAAGCAGCCAACTCGGGCTGCGGATATGGAACATCATTTGGACCAGGAAAGCTTGCACACTTATTGTCGTGGTGAGCCCCGCGAGGCTGTTGCCTCACTTCTGAAAAAGAAAAGTTTAACCTGGCAGAAGCTTCACGCCGAACTAGCACGTTACGGGTTGGGGATGAAACCCAAAGGCCGCGGGATGGGCATTTATTCTCTTGATGATTTGAGTCTGGTGCCTATCAAAGCAAGCGATATGCATGAAGCGCTTTCTAAAGCGCGCTTGGAAAAGCGACTAGGGGACTATGAAGAGCGCAGAGTCTCTCAAGAGTTGATGGCTCTTATGAGCTATGACAAGTTTGTCAGTCCACGACGCAATCCGGAAGATCGCCAGCAGCGCCGGTCAGAGCGGGCTAACTTGCGCAGGGCGCTACGTGCCCGGTATGAAGCCTATCGGACAAAATTTGTTTATCGCCGAGTTGATAAAGAGTGGGTAAAGCAACAATTCAAGCGCATACGCGACGACGCCAGGCAGCAGCGCCTGGACATCAGAGTGCGTATAAGAAATCCTAAGGATCGAAAAGCATTTTACAGTATCTTGGCTTTCGAAACACTAAGGGCCAGAGAAGAACTGAAAACTAAGATTTCTAAAATGCGGGCAGAGCTAAAAAATGATCCATCTAACAAAAGGCTCTCTTATCGTGAATGGGTTGAGAAAGAAGCAGCCACTGGAGATCCGGGGGCAATCAGCCAACTTCGTGGTTTCGCCTATGGCGAAAAACGTGCTGCAAAAGCCGAAGGGGCTAACAGGTTCGAATTTGCTCTGGATCTTGATCCCAGATATCAATCGATTGATGGAATGCTCGGCGTGGTTAGAAAAAACGGATCGGTCATCTACCGGCGGGCTGCAGGCGATCCAGGGTTCGTAGACCTAGGGGGTCAGTTCAGTTTCCCTGGCCAGGTGGTCGACAGTGAGCTGATCACTCGAGCCATACGTGCGATGCCAAACATATCGGCTTCCGGTGCTGCGTTGCGTATTACAGGCAGCACCGAGTTCAAGCGCTCAGTGGTTGAGGCTTTGGTTGATGAACGGTACGCCGGCCCCTTGGCAGATCCGGAGCTTGAACAATTGCTGCGGAAGGTCAAGGCCGAACGGGACGCACAGCAGAGGTCAAGAAGTGGCCCCCGCGGGGGATAGTGTTTGCCTGCGCCCATTCCGTATTATAGTATCTATACGAAATCAATGGAGGGTTCGCAAAATGGCCAACAAACGATATCCGATGGCTCTGGTTGCCCTGGCTGTAGCCCTGGGGGGCTGCGCATCAAAGAAACCTGATGAATCGGCACAGCATCTGATCGACCAACAGATCCTCGAGGCGTCACAGCGTATCGAGATGGCCCAGGCCGATCTCTATCAGCAAGGGGCGATCAACAGCCGCGTGGTGATGCGCCTACCTTCGACCATTTTGGACGACAAGCAACGTGTGTCGCTCAAGTGGCAGGGCGATGCAGTCGAGCTTTTGGCGGCTTTGGCCCGTGACCGTGGGCTTGAGTTCTCATTCATGGGCGTGCGTATGCCGCTGCCGGTCGACATCGATGTCAACAAGGTGCCCTACGACACCCTGATGTTGATGATCCGCTCCCAGGTTGGGTACCGCGCCGATGTGACCCAAATGCCTGGCAAGTTGGAACTCCATTACAACCGGCCCAAGGCCTGAACTGGAGGCACGTTATGAAGCGGATTCTCGCATTGTTGCCTTTGATGGTATCCCTTGCTGTCCATGCCAGTGAAAGTCCTGAGCTTGACGCAAGCGGCCAGGTCACCGCGCCGGTCGTTGAAACGGCACCGCCTGATCTCGACTCGTTGCTTAAGCCCCAGTCCAAAGCGACCACCAAGGTCACCGATATCCGAAACCAATTGCTGACCGACATGGGTAACACTGTCGGTTTCCGCGGCGGTATGGCAGCCCGAGCTCGTGAGCTAGTTGACGGTCTTAATGCCCGATCGCCGTCACTCGATGCGATGTTCAAATTCGCACCTCTCATCGCCAAGAACGGCACACTTCCCCCGGTGATCGTAGAGGCCCGGGACGTTGCTGCCTTCTCGCGAGACCAAGTGCGGACAGCAAATCGGGTCTACAAAATTGAGCGGGAAGAAAGGTTCGTGAGCGTCCCACCTACTTGGCGGGACTATCTCTATGTTGGTCTGCCCCTCAATGGCAGTGTTGAACTGCCCGACTTCGAAGCGCGTCCCCAAGACAGCGACGAGGCTGAAATCTGGGAGCAGGCGGTTCGGAAAGGTTGGGACGACGGATACAAGCAGGCTGACGCTATCCTCGAGGCCAACTTCAATCGCTTGAGCCGTGATTATCTCGGAATGCACCTGTACTCCTCGCTCTTGCAGTCCGACATGATTAGCTCTACGAGCGTGGCTGAAAGCCAGCAGACTGTCACAGGTGATGGTAAGCAGATGATGCTTGGCGACAAATTGCGTCGCGTCACCGGCCGGGCGACATTCGAGACTGACCCAAAGAAATGGCGTCCCTCGGTTAAAACGCAGATCCGCCAACCTGGTCAAGGTGCGCCTAAGTGATCAGTCCAACCTTCGAGCCGTACAATTTTGAGGGTGACTTGTCTCCCGATAATTTCATGCGCTTTCTGAAGCTGTGTGCGGACCGGGGCGTATCGGACATCCTTGTCCAGGGCGGCGACTACATATGGGTCGAGCTGCATGGCCGGCAATTGAAAGCGTCGACGACGACCATCAAACAAGGTCAGTTGTCACCGTTGATGGCCTCAGCTTGGTCAGCAGAAATTGAAAGCATGATCAAGCAGGGGGACGAGGGTGTTGACCGGGCCCTGGAGCTGGCAGGCGAAGGCTTTGGGCTGGCACGAGGCACGACGCTGCGCTTTCGGACCAACTTCGTTCAAGCGCGCATCGCCGGTATTGATGAGGCTTATTCGATCACCATGCGAGTGATCCCCTCGGATCTGCCCGACATCGACAAAATGGGCATCGAGCCTGATCTGATTCGGGGCTGCTACGCAGAAATGGGGCTCGTACTGGTCTGCGGCCCTACGGGATCGGGAAAAACAACTTTCCTCGCCGGCTTGTACAAGAAGGCAGGTGCAGAAATGCCTGACCGGAAAGTCATCACCTATGAAGACCCCATCGAGTACGTCCTTGGTGGTCCGCATTGGTTGGGACCGCAACCATCCCAGTCGCAGCTGCGCCGAGACATCGGCGACTTCCCGAAAGCTCTACGAAATGCCATGCGCCGCAAACCCAGTATCATCGGTATTGGTGAAGCTCGGGACCGTGAGACGATTGAGGCAATGACTGAAGCGGGGCTGACTGGTCACCTGTGCTTTGCAACCATGCATACAGAGTCAGTGGCAGAAACTATCAACCGTGCAATTCAAACCTACCCTCCCGACCAACAGGCCGGCATGGCTTCACGCTTGGCCGGTGCATTACGGGTGATTCTGGTACAACGCTTGCTCAAAACTACAGACGGCAAGCGGGCAGCCATCCGCGAATACCTCGTTTTTGATCGTGAAGTGCGCAATGAACTGCAATCCCTGCCTTACACAGACTGGGGGCGTTTCATTCGCGGTTTGTTGGAAAAAGCCGAGGCCACCCTGGATGATAAGGCTTGGAGATTGTTCCGAGCTGGTCGCATAGATACCGGCGAGTTTGTCAGCCTGGCCGGGGCGAAGGAATTCAAAAAACGTTGTGAGCAGGAGGGACTAGACCATGGCATCTAGTTGGAGAAGTGCGTCAATTTCACCCAAAGCTCTCGGCATACCATGTGGCGCATACATGCCGCTGTTGGCTTGCCTTTATGTTGGGCACAGCTTGTGGATCTGGATCGTCGCTGTACTGATCATTGTCTGCTTTGGGGTCATGGCACATATCGGGTGGACGCTGAATGTGTGCTGGAACAAGTTTTTGGGCTTCGCCCGCGGCGGACGGATTGTGGCCCGGCCGTGGTGGTATAGGAAGCGTTTCAGGGATTAAAAAAAACCGCCTTGGAGGCGGTTTTTTTCAGTCCTTCAACGTGCTCGAGGACCTCGGTCCCTATTGGCTTGAGCAGCCAATGGTGCTGCGTCAGAGCTCGCCGGCCCTGGCGGTTCCAGCGTGATCCGAATTCCGGGGTTGAGGCGGCAAGTCGCTTCCTTGATTGCAGACCAGTGTTTATGGGGTAGAACACCCACCGTCAAAGCCTTCTCACTGAAGGCCACCTTAGCTGGGTAGGCAATTACCTTCATATGTTCCCATTCGGGAGCGGCGGTCAGAGTACTCAGCAATTCCGGCCGTTGTTGAAGCAATAGATGAGGTTTCGCTAATTCGGTTTTTGTCGGGGTCAGGCCCTCGCTGACCAACCTTTCACGCAATAGCTCCTGCAGATCATCCATCATGCTCCTGGACATTCTGGCAAACGACACGAAGTCGTGATTGGCCAGATCCTCAGGCTTCATCATGAGTGGATTCTGCTTATGATCGAGCTCCACCAGGAAATCGATCACGGTAAAATGGAGTCGGTTCTTGTCCGCGTAAGCCCTAGCGGCCATGAAACCGTCCTGCTTGCTTTGATAGCCATAAAGTGCCGGGAATACGTCCCCAGGGTGCCCATTGAGAAGCGCACCGCAATCCTTCAAGGCGATCGCGCGCGGCGCCTGGCCAGCGTAGAAATAAACGCTGGAGAGCTCGATAATGTGCGAGTCTGCTTTCTCAGTCGTGCTCACCAATGCCACCTTTTGACCAACCCTGAATCAAGACCTTTTCCACCTTCTGTCGTTCACCTACTTTACTTACGACATCCTGCATCACGCGTTTGCACTGTTTAGGTGTCAAATCCATGCGCTTCAAGGCCTCAACCCACTTCATGACAGGTCGCCCTGGCTTGCCATCGTGAAGCATCAGGCGGTAAACCGAGGGTGGCGATCTGCCAATTAGCGTGGCAAATGTATCTCGATCTTGAGGCGAATCTTGAAGGCCTAAATAGTCGTAAAAATCCTTGATATCCAGCGGTGGCTGCACCGGTGAAGACTCCGGATGCGTCCTGTAGAGAAAAAGCAGCATAGCCACCACGGGGTCGTTGATCTGCTCAGCCGACTTTTCCGGGCCTGTTAGCTCTTCCCATTTCGCTTTCTGCAGGCCAAAGGCATCAGCAGCGGCAACCTTGGTCAGACCGTTCTCGATCCGCCATCTCTCCAAATCCGTCCCACAAATTGGCTGAATTTCATCAGTTCCAATGGACATTTGATCCCCTCAAATGTAGCAGACGTAGCCCTCCTGGGCCTTAGGGCGCGGAGCTTCCCATTCCGCTTTATTTTGAATAATATACACAATACGAAATTTCAGCAGTCACGGTCCAGCCCAGAGCGAAGCGTTTAACCCAACTTTACCCAGCCCCTCTACGGGGGCTCAGGGCAACGGACTACCCCACCATCCGGAAGGAGGCAGGATTGCCATGAGCGAAGAAAGCGAAGCCTTGATGCAAGAGTTCCGCCAGGCTGTTTATGAGCGATTGAATTCGCCACAGGCAGCTGAGGCCTCTCCCCGTGAAGCTATTGTGCGTCGTGCTGAGGCGTACCAGGCCTGGCTGAATAGCCCACCATCCGAAGATGAAGCCGCGGCCGTGCCTACTGCGTTGGTCAGACATTGGGTCGCTGCAGACCTGTCGTCATGGCGCTCGATTGACGCCAAGAATACAGCTGATGCAGCAACTACCGTTTATCAGAATATTTTCGCATACGATACATATGCGGAATTGCTAAAGGAACTAGACCAGACCCTTTACAGCGAAATTATTTCGCGATTGGAGGGGCATGAAGCATTCGGTAACGGTTTTGGGCGGGGAAATCCTGATCTAGATCAAGAAACTGTTGATCAGGATCCAAAAATCCAGATCAGCGAGCTTTTGAAGGACATCACCTACAAGGAGCGGCGCGACGGCAGCGTCCTCTATTCCCTCCATGAGAAGCCCATTTTCATCGACCATGGGCAGCAAATCCTCATGGTGGCTGAAGCCAAAGATGATGAGATGGCCATCCTGGCCGGCCTCTACATGGCTAAACAGAAGTTCGGTGGCTCAATCGAGCTTACGGGCAGTGAAGAATTCAAGCGCCGAGCGATCGAAGTTCTGATCAAACATGAGGTTCCGGTCGAACTCAACAACCCTGCCCAGGAAGCCATTCGACGCGAGCTGCTCGGCTTGCCTCCCATAGCGGCTGTACCAGACAAAAACGCCCCGGAAGCTGAAACGCCGAAGCCGTCAGATGAAGCGACCGGTGAGAAGGTGGGCACCCCCAGTGAAGGGCCGACGACATCCGCAGAACCGGCCGCAACCGATCCAACCCCTGTTAATGCCCGCGAGGGTGTGATCGTCGATTTCGGGCCGGCGCCCTATCTCTTCGACAAGAAGCAGAGCAAAAGCTTCTTCGTGAAATTGCGCAATAGCGACGGCGAAGAACGTGTTACCTGGGGAGTGGACCTTTCTCGAGTGTTCCGCGAAAACGACATTGCTCCAGGCGATACCGTCGCATTGAACAACCTGGGACGTAAGCAGGTAACTGTAGAAGTGCCTGTGCGTGGTAGCGATGGCCGTGTAGAGCGCTACGAAGAGAAAACGGTTCATCGCAATGAATGGGAAGCCGTTCTGCTTGCTAAAGCAGATCTAGAGCAGGCCCCTCCAGTCGAACCCTTGGCCGTTGAGTCCCTGACAGTGGCTGGGCGGGATGCGAGATTCGTTGAGTCAGTCGGTCTGCCCGGTGATATCAATGACTACCCCGATTTGCTGCCGTATCGGGCCGAGGATCATGCAATGGCCGTCATGTGGGAACATGACCGCTCACCGGAAGGATTGCAGACAATCGAAAGCTGCATGGCCGAAGCAAAATACCGCGCTGCTTTCCAAGCCAAGCTTGAGAGTGAGGTCGGTAAGCTCAATACGCACTTCCGCGGGCAGATGGAAGCATCCGAGGGTTACGCCATCGCCAGAGAGCTGCTGGCGGACGCTGAGAAGCGCTTTGGACCACTGCCAGAGGCTGGCAGCGATGTGTTTGATCGGATGGTCCAGTTAGAAAATTCCTGGGATCCAGAAGAAGTCATCAAGGCGATTGAACAGTCTGATGCGGCTTACCTGACTGCTCTGGAAACCCATCAAGGCGCAGATCAGGGGCCGAGTTCCCCATCCGATACGGCGCCGGCAGAAGTGTTGGAGTCATTCGCGCTAGATAGCCCTAGAACACTGGAACGTTCAGCAGAGGACGCCCTTCATGGTGATGAAGTGGAGCTTGGTGATGTAGCTGCAGCCGCGGTCGAGCATCAACATTTCCAGGCAACCGAGGGAGTGCAATTTGGCGAATCCGATCTGCAACGGGCGGAAAACCTTGTTGCGGTAAACGCCGCTGTCTGGTGGCGGGATCAGTCGGAGGCCATCAACACCTGGAGCAAGTCGCTCGAAGAGCTGGAGCACGACCTGGCCGCTCTTGGACCAGAGCCAGCGACCGACCAGTACTACTGGTTCGACAAGACAGGCCGTCCTGTTCCTGCACCAGTGAATGAGTACGACTGGATCATGGCCAATTCCTTCATCAAGGATGAGCCCACCCCCCTTCCCGAGATTGAAGGCTTCGGCGCTGGCCTTCATGGCAGTTCGAGCAACTCCGGTGTTCCCGGAGACATTCCCGGCGCTACAACCAGTGATTCAACCACTCCTCAGGAGGTCGGTATGGCAAACGCTGACAGCAATGCGGAACAGAAACTCATCCTTCGCGGTGTGACCAAGCTGGATAACGACCAGTACGACACCACAGTGCTCCTCTACCAGGGCAGCGGTGATTACCTGCAAGGGTACGTGAAGATCAACGGCGAGAAGCACCAGGTGCTCGCGTTTATCAACGAGCGGCACCCCGAACCTGGAACTGGTGAGATCAAGCCCAATTTCATCACCCTGTCCCAGCCGAACAATGATGGCAGCGACCAGAAATGGACGCAAATCGGATTTGGTAACGCAGTCAATCGGCGCGGCGACGGGAAAGCTGTGTACTTCGACGAGGTGCTTTTCAACGTCGATAACCAGATCCTCAAGGCGAAGGTCACCAAGCACGTTGATGCGGATATGCACCGTAAGCTGGGTTTCCTTGAGCAACGAAAAGAGCGGGAGAAATCGAGCGCCTCCCCAAAGCCCGAAGCGCCGGCACAGCCCGCGATGGCACAGCCAAGCCCGGCGCAAACCACCGTTAAACCCCGGGCTCGAGCTTGATGCTCCTGGCCGCTGAATGTTCTTGGAGGACTGGTATGAAAACACTGACCCGCGCGTTATTCGTTGTGTTGCTGCTGAGCTCGGCTGTGACAGCCAATGCTGCCACCTGCCGTAGCGGCGAGGCTGCAGTGCGTGGTGGTGAGGCCGGCCTGGCCCGAGATCAGGACGCGGCCGACACCACACAAACAGCAGCGCAAACATCGTCTGACATTCTGGGGAAATGTGTCGGGGGGATCACTGGCATTTTCAGCACAACCTCGTTCCCCGATCTGTCTGCCATCTGGCAGATGATCAAGGACAAGGTTTGCTCGATCGCCAGCTCGTCGGTCAACGGTGTGATCTCCGAAGTCAACGGCCAGATCAATGGTGTCATGAGTGAGGTGAATGGCGCGGTAACCGATGCCGTGAATCAGACCGGTGTCAACGACACAGGTCTTGGTACCGTGGTGGGTAGCGGTGATACGCACATCAGCAACCCCGTCGAGGTTGGACACACGAGTGACCCGGCGGATTCATCGACTAATTGGAATGAAGTCTGGAAGTAAATGCCATGGAGCCCGCGATAGCGGGCTTTTGGTTTGCGGAGTGCAGGTTACGGCACGCGCAGTAACGGCAAAGGAGGACCAGCCATGGGCGAAGTTTTTGTCAGCACAGTTCATCCGGCCTTGGGCAGGCTGTACTGGGTTTACACATCCAACGCAGATTGCAATTACCCCGATCATTACAGCTTGACCGATTGGAGCGAGCTTGCCACTCGATTCCCCAAGGGGTGGCGGGACCATCAGTACTACCACTGGAAACACCGCTCCCACATTTCGCAGGTCTTTGAGCCAGAAGACCCTTACGGTGATTACTTCGAGCAATATGAGGAGGAAGAAGCCGGGGGAGTTCTGGAGCAGCGGCTATCGGGTTTGCTTGCTAACCTGCAGGAGAAAAGTGGGCAGACTGTTGAGGAATTCAGGCATTGGATGTTTCGGGCAACCTGGGTTGACGTCCCTGCCCTTTGCATCGTCGAGAATTGTGCTTATGGATGAAGAATTTAAGAATCGACTAGAAGAGCGTTGGCTGGATCATCAGGTCGCCTTGAATAGCACGATTGCGGCTCTAAAGGCTGACCCCGCTAACCGTTATGCTTTGGTCAAAGCCTGGGCGGTCTTTGTAGCAAAAATTTCCCTGCATTCACTTGTAGGAAGCGCGGCTTTTTTGCTCGCCGTTTACGTGGCAGTGGCCTATCCCTACGGCTGGGTTCCCAGTTCAGTAGAGCTCGTGCTTCAAACTTGGACGGTGGTTGCATTGATGGGCGCTCCAATCCCGCTGCTCGCCCTTTCGGCCCCTGTTCGTTACTGGGAAACACGAGCCGCCGAGGTGATGAGGGAAACAGACCTCCCATCAACGCACAGAACATTCTGAAAGCAGAAATGAAAAGGGCGCCTCAGGCGCCCTTTTACATTACGCCCGCATTTTACTCCGCCCTGGTGCTGCGGAACCCTGCAGGAGGACTGATTTTGGCTCCCACTTGGACACATAGGAGTCATCAGCCTGCATCAGCTTCAGCTCCCTGAGCACATCCCGGGCATCCTCGCGCAGGTAGTCGAGTCTGGTCTGCTGCTGGAAGGGCTTCGCCTTCTCCTGGATCGCCTTGTTGAGCTCCGACAGCTCGCGTCCCCGTGTAGATTCGGCCTCATCCCTCCAACCTTCCAAACGCTCCAGGAAGTTGTCCATCCGGCTGATGAATCCACTAATGCTGAACTTGTCGTCGACGCGATACACCAGGTTGTCCGGCTCGTACGAGTCCCGGCCGGTGACGGTGAAGTGAATTTTCTGCCGCTCGCACGACACCTGAACTTCGAAACCACGATAGCTCCCAACGGGCACCAGCTCTGCGCGCTGGAACGTGTCTTCTGACCTGCGCTCGACGGCACGCTTCATTGCGCCGGCAAAAACTGCGGCCAGCCTTTCCTTGTCGGCGTCCTTAAACGTCCTGCCATTTGCCGAAAACTCGAATTCGGACTTGGTGCCGGCATTGCGACGCTCAATCTCACATGACCAGCGGGCGATTGCTCGATCGGCACGCGTGTCGGCATCACGCAGCCACGCAATGCGACTGTCAAGAGAGTGCTGGCCACGTTTGAAGTTGGAGAACAATGCTTCCACCTTCTTGAGGTCGGCCGCGATCTGCACCTGCTGGAAGATCAGAGGATTGCCAGTGGCGGCGGCTTTCATCTCGGCAGCATTGGCTGCTTCGCTGGCCACATCCTCGATCACTCGCTGGAGGCTGTCGCCCTTGCGGAACTGCTCGATGCCTGCCGCCTTGAACTCGATGGTCTGCCACATGCGGCTATCGTAGGTCTGCTTCGTCGCGTAGCGCAGAATCTCGATCTCGAATCCGTCAGGGTCCATCTCATAGAACAAATTACCTTGCCGCTCGATGCGGCCATCGCGTTGTTCCAAGTCGCTTGGGCGCCAGGGTGCATCTAGGTGATGCAGGGCAACCAGTCGACGTTGGACATTCATGCCGGCGCCCATCTTCGCCGTAGAGCCCAAGATGATCCTCACCTCACCGGCATTCATCTCAGCAAAGAGCTTGGCTTTCTGCAGGTCCGTGTTGGCCTCATGGATGTAGCGAATCTGGTTTGCCGGGATCCCTCGAGCAAGCAGCTTGGAGCGAATATCGTCGTACACGCTGAACGAGCTGGCCCCAGCCAGAATATCGTCCATCGATATCGAGGCCTCACCCTCCTCCTCATCCTCTGAGCTCACAGGAGCCTGTTCTGGACGTTTTGAACCCTTCGGTGTGGAAAGGTCGCAGAAAATCAGCTGCGTTCCTTTACGCTCGTCCCAGGCCTCCCAAATGCGGAACGCTTGATCGACACACGCGTTCACTTTGCTGCCCGCGAAATCCCCGGCTCCTGGATCGATAAGTCGGAAATCCAAACCCGCTTTGCGTGCGTCATTGGTGATTTTCAACGGATTATCGAGACGTGGGTCTTTCGGCAGATGCTCCATGCGATGGATGATGGATCCTTCGTTCCATGACTTGAATGTCGATCCATCCGCTTTCAGCAGGGGCTTACCATCTGTGTCCACTGCCTCCTGCTGAATGCCCATGTACCAGGCTTGAGCCTCAGATCGATCCACAATCACGTTCTGCGGGCGACCTCCTTTCAGTTTTGGTACCGGGAATCGGGTGCCGCGGGCTTCGGCCTGGTCCTGGAGGTCCTTGCGGGTGATCACATCGGCGAAGGTCCGATACATCGCTGTCAGCTCAGGAACGTTCTGGAACTTTGCAAAACGCGAGTTGAGCTTGTAGTTAACGCCGGTAGCGTCCAGCTCCCAACCAGTTACCACCTGACCGAAAGTCGAAGCCCAAGCATCGAAATGAATGATGCCCCGGGCTTTCATCTCGTCGTACTGCAGGTATCGCTGCACGGTATAGAGCTCAGCGATCGTATTGCTCAGTGGGGTACCTGTGGCAAGGAACACGCCGCGGCCGTCGTTCCGTTGCTGCAGGTAACGGCACTTAACGAAAAGGTCGAATGCCTTTTCCGAGCCTGCCAGATTCCCCAAGCCCGATACCCGACTTAGCGAGGTGGTGATGAACAGGTTCTTGAATTCCTGAGCCTCATCGACAACCAGGGCATCAACACCCAAATCGGCAAAGCTAACAGCTTGGTCCTTCGAACCGGTGTCGGCTTTCTTCTCCAGACGCTCGGTCATCCGTTCCTTCGCCTTCTCCATCTCTTTGATGGTCACACGATCGCCCTGGCTGCTCTTGAGGTCGAGAATCGCGTCCGTGAGGTCCTGGATCTGCTCCTGCAGCAACTCCTCGAGCGTTTCAGGTGGCATACCGATTTTTTTGAACGAGCTGTGCGCCACTACCACTGCATCCCAGTCCCCTGTAGCAATCCGGGCAAACAGCCGCTCGCGATTTTCTTTCTTGAAATCCGTCTTCTCTGCTACCAGCACGTTGGCGTTGGGATACAGATCGTAGAAGGCATCTTTCCACTGCAGTAGGAGATGGTTCGGTACCAGCACCATGGGCTTGCGGAACAGCCCCATCCGCTTGCTCTCCATCACCGTGCCGACGCACACGAGCGTCTTGCCGGCGCCGACCACGTGATCGAAAAGTGCTGTGCCGTCCTGAATGCCGCGCCAGATCGCGTCCTTCTGGTGTGGCCGGAGCGTGATGTCCAGCGAAGTACCAGGCAGCTGCAGATGTGATCCATCGTAGCGGCTAGGAATATTGGTGTTGAAG
>NZ_BCBD01000071.1:0-27352 GCF_001320345.1 Pseudomonas sp. NBRC 111127
AGCGGCCCCGCTGTTTTCCCCTGATATAACCGAGACCAAGCAATGCCGCTGTCGAACATCCAGATCCTGCACGAAGACGCCGCCATCCTGGTGATCAACAAGCCGACGCTGCTGCTGTCGGTGCCTGGCCGCGCCGACGACAACAAGGACTGCCTGATTACCCGCCTGCAGGAAAACGGCTACCCCGACGCCCTGATCGTGCACCGCCTGGACTGGGAAACGTCGGGCATCATCCTGTTGGCCCGCGATGCCGACAGCCACCGCGAGCTGTCGCGCCAGTTCCACGACCGTGAAACCGAAAAAGCCTACACCGCGTTGTGCTGGGGGCAGCCGGCGCTGGACAGCGGCAGCATCGACCTGCCGCTGCGCTACGACCCGCCGACCAAGCCCCGCCACGTGGTGGACCATGAGCAAGGCAAGCATGCCCTCACCTTCTGGCGCATCGTCGAGCGCTGTGGCGACCACTGCCGGGTGGAGCTGACCCCGATCACCGGGCGTTCACACCAGTTGCGCGTGCACATGCTGTCGATCGGGCACCCGTTGCTGGGCGATCGCCTGTATGCCAACCCGCAGGCATTGGCGGCGCATGAGCGGTTGTGCCTGCACGCCTCGATGCTGAGCTTCACCCACCCGGTTTCCGGGCAACGGCTGAAGTTCGAGTGCCCTGCACCTTTTTGAGCTGCAAGCTGCAAGCTGCAAGCTTCAAGCTGCAAGAAAAAGCAAAGACAGATCGCGTGGAAGCTTGCTCCGCGGACTGCCTTTGCTTGAAGCTTGTAGCTTACGACTTGTAGCTTACGACTTGTAGCTTACGACTTGTAGCTTATGGCTTGTAGCTTATGGCTTGAAGCTTATAGCTTGAAGCTCGAATTGGAGTGAGTTATGCGCGATGCACTGAATTCTGGCCTTATCGACTTTCTCAAGGCCTCCCCCACGCCCTTCCATGCCACCGCCAGCCTGGCCCAACGCCTGGAGGCAGCCGGTTACCAGCGCCTGGACGAGCGTGATAGCTGGGCCACGGTGCCGGGCGGGCGCTACTACGTTACCCGCAACGACTCGTCGATCATCGCCATCAAGTTGGGCAAGCAAGCCCCGCTACACCACGGTATCCGCATGGTCGGCGCGCATACCGACAGCCCTTGCCTGCGGGTCAAGCCGCAGCCCGAGCTGCAGCGCCAAGGCTTTTTGCAACTGGGTGTGGAAGTGTATGGCGGCGCCCTGCTGGCGCCGTGGTTCGACCGCGACCTGTCGCTGGCCGGGCGGGTCACCTACCGCCGTGATGGCAAGGTCGAAAGCCAACTCATCGACTTCAAACTGCCCATTGCCATCATCCCCAACCTGGCCATCCACCTGAACCGCACCGCCAATGAGGGCTGGGCGATCAACCCGCAGAACGAACTGCCGCCGATCCTGGCCCAGGTGGCCGGTGACGAACGCATCGACTTCCGCGCCCTGCTCACCGAGCAACTGGCCCGTGAACACGAGCTGATCGCCGACGTGGTGCTGGACTACGAACTGAGCTTCTACGACACCCAGCAGGCCGCCTTGGTCGGCCTGAATGGCGACTTCATCGCCGCGGCCCGCCTGGATAACCTGCTGTCGTGCTACGCCGGCCTGCAGGCACTGCTGGCCGCCGACAGCGACGAAACCTGCGTGCTGGTGTGCACCGACCATGAAGAGGTCGGTAGCTGCTCGGCCTGCGGCGCCGATGGCCCGATGCTGGAGCAGACCCTGCAACGCCTGCTGCCCGACGGCGACACCTACGTGCGCACCATCCAGCGTTCGCTGATGGTATCGGCCGACAACGCCCACGGCGTACACCCCAACTATGCCGACAAGCACGACGGCAACCATGGGCCCAAACTCAACGCCGGGCCGGTGATCAAGGTGAACAGCAACCAGCGTTACGCCACCAACAGCGAAACCGCTGGGTTCTTCCGCCACCTGTGCATGGCCGAAGAAGTGCCCGTGCAGAGCTTCGTGGTACGCAGCGACATGGGCTGTGGCTCGACCATCGGGCCGATCACGGCCAGCCACCTGGGTGTGCGCACCGTGGATATCGGCTTGCCGACCTTTGCCATGCACTCGATTCGCGAGCTGTGTGGTAGCCATGACCTGGCGCACCTGGTGAAGGTGCTGACAGCGTTCTACCGGTGCCGCGAGCTGCCTTGAGGTAGGCAGGTCTGGCCCTATCGCCGGCAAGCCAGCTCCCACAGGTCCCCACAATACCTGGGTCTGCGGGGTTGCCTGTAGCCCACAATGCCAGGGCCTGCAGGGGACCTGTGGGAGCTGGCTTGCCGGCGATAGGGCCTGGCCTGCTCAAGGTCAATCCCGCTTCGCTTGCCACCCGCTATGCTTGTTACATGGCCCCACTGCAAAAGGATTGCTGTCCATGTCCCCGTTTTTGTCCCTGTTCGTGCCGGTTTTCCTGTTCCTGCTGTTGCTGACCGTTGGCTTCAGCATGCGCGAACGCAGTATCGGTGTGCTGATGATGTGGATCGGCACCTTGGGCATCTTTGGCCTTACCTGCTGGAAGATCCTCGAGAAACTGCCGACATAAACCTCTACACTCGGGCAATCGTTTGACCTGAGGTAGATTTGCCAGTGCCTGCCCTTCTGCGTTTCCTGTCCCTACTGTTCTTGCTGTTCATCACCCCGGTGCAGGCAGCGGGCCTGCCCAGCCTGCTGGGCAGCAGCGCGCCCGCGCAGCCGGAGGCCACCGAGCCACTGGGCAAGTCGCTGGACGAGGTGATCAAGAACCTCGAGAACGACCAGCAACGGGCCAAGCTGCTGGCCGACCTGAAAAAACTGCGCGATGCCACCCGGCAAACTCAGCCCAGTGTCGAGCAAGGTGTGCTCGGCCTGATCGGCGGTGCGCTGAGTGACTTCGAAAAACAGTTCAGCGGCGATGCCAGCCCGTTCCACCGCTGGGCGGCGGAAATCGAACAGGCCCAGGTCGAGCTGACCGAGCTGATGGTGCCGGTGCACCAGTGGCCGGCCATCCTGTTCGGCTTTGCCGCGGTGATTGCCGTGTGGAGCCTGCTGGCCTACTTCTTCAACTGGGTCGGCCACCGCATACGCCTGCGGTTTGGCCTGAGTGAAGAACTGCCGCAACACCCACGCACCTGGGACCTGGTGCGTTTTGCCTTGCGCAAGCTGGGCCCCTGGCTGGTAGCGCTGGTGTTCACCGTGTACCTGAGCTTCGTGCTGCCGCCGTCACTGGGCAAATCGCTGGCCATGGTGCTGGCCTACGCGCTGGTGGTGGGCACCTGCTTCTCGGCGGTGTGCGTCATCGCCTTTTCGCTGCTCGACGGCCCGCACCGCCACCGCGCCCTGCATATCCTGCGGCACCAGGCGTTCCGGCCGCTGTGGCTGATCGGCAGCTTCGCCGCCTTTGGCGAGGCCATGAGCGACCCGCGCCTGCTGGTGGCGTTGGGTACCCACCTGGCGCATGCGCTGGCAACCCTGGCCAATGTGATTGCCGCCCTGTGTACCGGGCTGTTCATCCTGCGCTTCCGCCGGCCGATCGCCCACCTGATCCGCAACCAGCCGCTGTCCCGGCGCCTGACCCGGCGCACGCTCAGCGACACCATCGAGATCCTGGGCAGCTTCTGGTTCATTCCCGCACTGATCCTGGTGGCGATTTCACTGTTCGCCACCTTCGTTTCTGCCGGTGACACCAGCACCGCGCTGCGCCAGTCGCTGATGTGCACGGTGCTGGTGGTGGTGTGCATGGTGCTCAATGGCCTGGTGCGGCGGCATGCAGCCAACCCCAAACGGGCGGCCAAACGCCAGGCGGTGTATGCCGAGCGCCTGCGCAATTTTGGCTACCTGCTGGTGCACATCCTCATCTGGCTGCTGTTCATCGAGCTGGGCCTGCGCGTGTGGGGCCTGTCGATGATCACCTTCGCCGAGGGCGACGGTCACGACATCAGCGTGCGCCTGCTGGGGCTGGCCGGCACGCTGATCGTCGCCTGGCTGGTGTGGATCCTGGCCGACACCGCCGTACACCATGCCTTGGTACGTTCGCGCCGGGGGCTGGCCAATGCCCGCGCGCAAACCATGATGCCGTTGATCCGCAACGTGATGTTCGTGGTCATCTTCATCATTGCCGTGATCGTGGCCCTGGCCAACATGGGCATGAACGTCACCCCGCTGCTGGCCGGTGCCGGCGTGATCGGCCTGGCCATCGGCTTTGGCGCGCAGTCGCTGGTGGCCGACCTGATCACCGGGCTGTTCATCATCATCGAAGACTCGCTGGCCATCGACGACTACGTGGATGTCGGCGGCCACCTGGGCACCGTCGAGGGGCTGACCATTCGCACCGTGCGCCTGCGCGATATCGACGGCATCGTGCACACCATTCCGTTCAGCGAAATCAAGAGCATCAAGAACTACTCGCGGGAGTTCGGTTACGCGATCTTCCGGGTGGCGATCCCGCACAGCATGAACATCGACCAGGCCATCACGCTGATTCGCGAAGTCGGGCAAAAGCTGCGCAACGACCCACTGATGCGCCGCAATATCTGGTCGCCGCTGGAGCTGCAGGGCGTGGAAAGCTTCGAGTCGGGTTCGGCGGTGTTGCGGGCACGGTTCAAGACCGCGCCGATCAAGCAATGGGAAGTGTCGCGGGCGTTCAACCTGGCGCTGAAGCGGCAGCTGGACGAGGCCGGGCTGGATCTGGCGACGCCACGGTTGTCGGTACAGGTGGTGACCGCCGGGGGTGGTGGGATGGCGGAAACCGGTTCCTCCAGTTAGCGCCTCTTCGCGGGCTTGCCCGCTCCCACAGGGTAATCACAGTGTTCAAGGCCTGTGCAGTACCTGTGGGAGCGGGCAAGCCCGCGAAGCAGCCAACACCCTAGCCCGCCTGGGCACGAATACGAATGGCATCATGCCGCCAATACTCCAGGTCACAGTCGATCAGGTGCCCATACTGGTCGCTGTTGACCCGGGTAATGTGCAGCCCCGGGCTCCCCGCCGATACTTTCAACGCCCCCGCCGCTTCGACCGGCAGTGCCGTGGGCAGGATCTCGAAACACACCTGCCCATACTCGATGCCATACACCCGGCCATAAATCTCGGTCAGCGACTGCGCCAGGTCGTGCTCGAGGATGTCCGGAAAATACCGGGGGTCGAGGTAGTGCTCGGCATACAACACTGCCCGCCCATCAATGCGCCGCAACCGGCAGATGCGCACCACACTGGACAACGCCGGCAACTGCAGGCGCGCGCAGATGGCTGCCGGGGCTGGCTGCAGCCGCGCCGACAGCAGCTCGGTGCTGGCCACGCGCCCTTGGGCGCGCACCATGGCATGGAAGTGGCTGCGTTCGATCAGGTCGTAGGTCAGGCGCTGCGGCGCCACAAACCAGC
Source organism: Pseudomonas sp. NBRC 111127 (assembly GCF_001320345.1). Taxonomy (NCBI): domain Bacteria; kingdom Pseudomonadati; phylum Pseudomonadota; class Gammaproteobacteria; order Pseudomonadales; family Pseudomonadaceae; genus Pseudomonas; species Pseudomonas sp. NBRC 111127. Next base: position 5,368 of record NZ_BCBD01000071.1, read on the forward strand.
CGCGCCGCTCTTCGCGGTAGATCAGGCCCTGGGCTTCCAGCTGCACCAGCGCTTCACGCAGGGTAATGCGCGTGGTACCGAACAGCTCGCTCAGCCGGCGCTCGGCCGGCAACTTGCCGCCCGGCTCCAGCAAGCCGTGCTCGATCTGCTCCTGCAGGGCATGGCAGATGGCTGTTACCGCACGCGGGGGCGTCGACTGCATCAAAAGGTTACCTATCTGGACTAGTCCAGCCCCATAAAGGGGCCTGTGAAGATTAGTGCAGCCTAGGCAGGGCTGATGAATATCCTGTGACAAGCGCCTGCCGCGACCCTTGCCAGAAACGCGCCAAGGCCGCCCGACCGGTTGAATTCCGTGGTCTACGCTTTAGTCGCAGGGCCGTTGCCGGTGTTTCCCTACATCAAATTGTCACGCAAGCGGCCTACCTTGGCTCAAGGTTTGCTGACCTAGACCAACGGTCACCAGACAACCCCTTCACTCCTAACAACGATCGCTACAGGCACCCATACCAAGGAGCTTCGGATGAAAAAGTTGTTCATGGCGTCACTGCTCGGTTCGGCCATTACCCTGTGCACCTCGGCGCTGGCCGCCGGCCCTGACCTCAAGGCCCTGGAAGACGCCGCCCGCAAGGAAGGCACCATCAACAGCGTGGGCATGCCCGATGCCTGGGCCAACTGGAAAGGCACCTGGGAAGACCTGGCCAGCAAATATGGCCTCAAGCACAGCGACATCGACATGAGCTCGGCGCAGGAGCTGGCCAAGTTCGAGGCCGAGAAAGACAACGCCAGCGCCGATATCGGTGACGTGGGCGCCGCCTTCGGCCCGATTGCAGTGGCCAAGGGTGTCAGCCAGCCGTACAAGCCCAGCACCTGGGACCAGGTGCCGGCATGGGCCAAGGATGAAGACGGCCACTGGGCACTGGCCTATACCGGCACCATCGCCTTCATCATCAACAAGGATTTGGTCAAGGAAGGCGAACGCCCGAAAACCTGGCACGACCTGGAGAAAGGCAAGTACAAGGTCGCTATCGGTGACGTCGGTACCGCTGCCCAGGCGGCCAACGGCGTGCTGGCCGCGGCCATCGCCTACAGAGGCAGTGAAAGCAACATCGAACCCGGCCTGCAACTGTTCACCAAGCTGGCGCAGCAGAAGCGCCTGTCCCTGGCGAACCCGACCATCCAGACCCTTGAAAAGGGTGAAGTTGAAGTGGGCGTGGTATGGGACTTCAACGGCCTGAGCTACCGCGAGCAGATCGACCCCAAGCGTTTTGAAGTGCTGATCCCGGCCGACGGCTCGGTGATTTCCGGCTATACCACGGTGATCAACAAATACGCCAAACACCCCAACGCTGCCAAGCTGACCCGTGAATACATCTTCAGCGACGCCGGGCAGATCAACCTGGCCAAGGGGCATGCACGCCCGATCCGGGCCGATCACATGAAGCTGCCGGAAGACGTGCAGGCCAAACTGCTGCCCAATGAGCAATACAGTGCGGCCCAGCCGATCAAGAATGCCGAAGCCTGGGAAGCGACCTCGAAGAAGCTGCCGCAATTGTGGCAGGAGCAGGTGATCATCGAGATGGAATGAAGAAGCTTCAAGTAGCAAGCTGCAAGCTACAAGTGGAAGCCGGTGAGCGCCATGCCGGCTTCTTCTTGCAGCTTGCGGCTTGCAGCTTGCAACTTTCAGCTTTCAGCTAGAACCGCCTGCAGCTCATTGGGAGCCACCATGCAACACAACGTCATCCTGGTCCTGCTCGACGGCCTCAACTACCAGGTCGCCCACCATGCCATGGGCCACCTGCACGCTTATGTCGAGGCCGACCGCGCCGCGCTGTACCGCGTGGAATGCGAATTGCCATCGCTGTCACGGCCGTTGTACGAATGCATCCTCACCGGCGTAGCGCCCATCGACAGCGGTATCGTGCACAACGGCGTCAACCGCCTGTCCAACCAACGCAGCGTGTTCCACTACGCGCGCGAGGCCAACCTGGGCACGGCGGCAGCGGCCTATCACTGGATGAGCGAGCTGTATAACCGCTCGCCTTTCGATCCGCAGCGCGACCGCCATACCCACGCCCCGAAGCTGCCGATCCAGCACGGGCTGTTCTATTGGGACGACCGTTACCCCGACTCCCACCTGCTGGCCGACGGCGAGTACCTGCGCCGGCGGCACGCCCCGAACTTTCTGCTGTTGCACCCCATGAGCATCGATGATGTCGGCCACCACCATGGCCTGGACAGCAGCCAGTACCGCAATGCCGCGCGCAGCGTGGACATCCTGCTGGCCGACTACCTGCCAGGCTGGCTCGAAGAGGGCTACCAGGTACTGGTCACTGCCGACCACGGCATGAACAACGACCGCTCGCACAATGGCTTGCTCACCGAGGAACGCGAAGTGCCGCTGTTCGTCTTTGGCGAAGCCTTCAGCCTTGACCCGGCCGCCAAGCCACAGCAGACCGAGCTATGCGGCACCATCTGCGAGCTGCTGGGCGTGGCGCACGACAAAACGGTATGCAGGGAGTTGCTCAAGTGAACCGCAGCCGCTACCTGGCCTTGCTGTGCCTACTGCCGTTCGCGGTGTTCTTCGTCATCTTCCAGATCGCCCCGCTGGCCTGGGTGGCGATCAACAGCTTGCAGTCGGAAGCCGGCTGGGGCCTGGCCAACTTCAGCAAGGTGTTCACCTCTAAGTTCTACCTGCAGGCGTTGCAACGCAGCCTGGAGATCAGCTTCTGGTCGAGCCTGTTCGGTATCGTCATCGCTACCCTCGGTGCCTATTCGCTGCGCCAGGTAGACTCGAGGCTGCGCGACTTCGTCAGCGCTTTCGCCAACATGACCAGCAACTTCGCCGGGGTGCCGCTGGCCTTTGCCTTCATCATCCTGCTCGGTTTCAACGGCGCCCTGACCCTGCTGCTGAAGCAGATCGGCCTGCTGGAAGACTTCAGCATCTATTCCAGAAACGGCCTGATCCTGGTGTACACCTACTTCCAGATCCCGCTGGGCGTGCTGCTGCTGTACCCGGCATTCGACGCGCTGCGCGAAGACTGGCGTGAATCGGCAGCACTGCTGGGCGCCAGCCACTGGCAGTTCTGGCGGCACATCGGCCTGCCGGTGCTGACCCCGGCCCTGCTGGGCACCTTCGTCATCCTGCTGGCCAATGCCCTTGGCGCGTACGCCACCGTGTACGCGCTGACCACTGGCAACTTCAACGTACTGCCGATCCGCATCGCTGGCCTGGTGGCCGGTGACATCAGCCTCGACCCCAACCTGGCCAGCGCGCTGGCAATGGTTCTGGTAGGGCTGATGACGCTGGTCACGGTGGTGCACCAATGGCTACTGAAACGGAGCTACCATGCGCGCTGAAACCCGTGCCGGCGGCTGGTACCACCGCGCCGTGGTGTACCTGCTGTTCCTGATTCTGCTGTTGCCCCTGGCCGGCACCCTGCTCTACTCGCTGGCCACCAGTTGGTCGGCCAGCCTGCTGCCCAGCGGCCTGACGTTCAAGTGGTACATCGCGCTGTGGAGCGAACCCCGCTTCCTGGCGGCGTTCGGCCAGTCGCTGCTGGTCTGCGTGGGGGCGCTGCTGCTGTCGGTGGTGCTGATCCTGCCCTTGTTGTTCGTGGTCCACTACCACTTCCCCAGGCTGGACGGGCTGATGAACATCCTGATCCTGCTGCCCTTCGCGGTACCGCCGGTGGTGTCGTCGGTAGGGCTGCTGCAGCTGTACGGCAGCGGGCCGATGGCCATGGTCGGCACGCCGTGGATCCTGATCGGCTGCTACTTCACCATCGCCCTGCCGTTCATGTACCGGGCGATCACCAACAACCTGCAGGCCATTCACCTGCACGACCTGATGGACGCCGCCCAGCTGCTGGGCGCCAGCACCTGGCAAGCCGCACTGCTGGTGGTGCTGCCAAACCTGCGCAAGGGCCTGATGGTGGCGCTGCTGCTGTCGTTCTCGTTCCTGTTCGGGGAGTTCGTGTTCGCCAACCTGCTGGTCGGCACCCGCTACGAGACCCTGCAGGTGTACCTGAACAACATGCGCAACAGCAGCGGCCACTTCAACAGCGCGCTGGTGATTTCCTACTTCGCCTTCGTGCTAGTACTGACCTGGGTTGCCAACCGCCTGAACAAGGACAAGACCTGACATGAGCTTCGTCAGCGTACAGCAATTGCACAAGAGCTATGCCGGCAACCCGGTTTTCGAGAACATCGACTGCCACATCGAGCGCGGCGAATTCGTCACCCTGCTCGGCCCCTCCGGGTGCGGCAAGTCCACGCTGCTGCGTTGCATCGCCGGGCTCACCCCGGTGGACCGCGGGCAGATCTTGCTGGACGGCCACGACATCGTGCCGCTGAGCCCGCAGCAACGCGGCATCGGCATGGTGTTCCAGAGTTACGCGCTGTTCCCCAACATGACCGTGGAGCAGAACGTTGCCTTTGGCCTGCGCATGCAGAAGGTCAAGGCCGAGGAAAGCCAGCGGCGCGTGCGCGAGGCACTGGACCTGGTCGAGCTGGGCACCTTTGCCGGGCGCTACCCGCACCAGTTGTCGGGCGGCCAGTGCCAGCGCGTGGCCTTGGCCCGCTCGCTGGTCACCCGGCCACGCCTGCTGCTGCTCGACGAGCCGCTGTCGGCACTGGATGCACGTATCCGCAAGCACCTGCGCGAGCAAATTCGCGCGATCCAGCGCGAACTAGGGTTGACGACCATCTTCGTCACCCACGACCAGGAAGAGGCGCTGACCATGTCCGACCGTATCTTCCTGATGAACCAGGGGCGCATTGTGCAAAGCGGCGATGCCGAAACCCTTTACACTGCGCCGGTGGACCTGTTTGCCGCAGGCTTTATCGGCAACTACAACCTGCTTGACGCCGACAGCGCCAGCCGCCTGCTGCAACGCCCGATAGCCTGCCGCCTGGCGATCCGCCCGGAATCCATCACCTTGGGCCTGGCGGGTGAGCGCGACGCCGAGGTACGCAGCCATAGCCTGCTGGGCAACGTGATCCGCTACCGCGTTCAAGTGCGTGGCGTGGAACTGGTGGTCGACGTACTCAACCGCTCACCGGCCGACCTGCATGCAGACGGGCAACGGGTGAGCCTGTCGATCGACCCCACGGCGCTACGCGAAGTGGCCTAAGGAGATGCAACACGATGGCATTGGCAATTTTCGATCTGGACGAAACCCTGATCCACGGCGACTGCGCGTCGCTGTGGAGTGAACAGATGGCCCGGTTGGGCTGGGTCGATGGCAAGGAATTCCTGCGCCGCGACCATGAGCTGATGGAAGCGTACGGCAAAGGCCACCTGCAGATGGAGGACTACATGGCCTTCAGCCTGGAGCCGATAGCCGGGCGCACCCTGGAGGAAGTCGAGCATTTGGTGGGGCCGTGGGTTGAAGAGGTGATCGAACCGATCATCTACGGCGACGCCTGCCGCTGCATTGCCGAGCACCGCAAGCGCGGCGATCGCATTCTGATCATTTCCGCTTCGGGCACGCACCTGGTGGGGCCGATTGCGGCGCGCCTGGGCGTGGACGAATACCTGGCGATCGAGCTGGAGGCGGTGAACGGGGTGTATACCGGCAACACCCATGGGGTACTGACCTACCGCGAAGGCAAGATTACCCGGCTGCTGGAGTGGCTGGACCAGGAGCAGGAGAACCTGGAGGGGGCGAGCTTCTATTCCGATTCGAGGAATGACCTGCCGTTGTTGTTGAAGGTGGATCACCCGTATGCGGTGAACCCGGATGGGGTGTTGCGCGAGCACGCCGAGAAGAATGGCTGGCCTGTCTTGAGTTGGACTTGAGGGACATGGGGGCGCTTCGCGACACAAGGCCGCGCCTACAGGCAAATGCAAGCTCCTGTAGGAGCGGCCTTGTGTCGCGATGGGCTGCTCAGCAGCCCCGGCAACCTCAAGCCAGGCTCGGGTCGATCACCATCACCAACTTGCCCGACACCTGGTTGGTCTCCAGCTCGGCATACGCCGCCTGGGCGAACTCCACAGGGTAGGTATCGACCAGCTGCGGCGACAGGCGCCCTTCGCTGAACAGCGGCCACACCTGCTGCTGCAACTCGCGCAGCAGCTCGGCCTTGAAGCTGTCATCACGGTTGCGCAGGGTAGAACCGGTGATCCCCAGGCGCTTGCCCAGTACCTGTGCCAGGTCCAGCTCGAACGTGCGGCCGCCCATCAGGCCGATGATCACCCAGCGCCCGTCACGGGCCAGCAGTTTGAGGTTGAGCTCACCATAGCTGGCCCCCACCGGGTCGAGAATCACGTCGAACGGGCCCAGCCCTTCCAGCGCGTCGAGGTTCTGGTTACGCACCACGCCACCTGCTGCGCCCAAGGCCTGGCAATAGGCCAGGCGGTCCGCCGAGCCGACGCTGACCCAGACCGGGCTGCCAAAGGCCTTGCACAGCTGAATGGCCGCCGAGCCGACGCCGCTGGCACCGGCGTGCACCAGGACCTTCTCGCCCGCCTTCAGCGCACCAAGCTGGAAGATGTTCAGCCAGGCAGTGGCGTACACCTCCGGCAGTGCAGCAGCTTCATGCAGGCCAAGGCCTTCGGGCACCGGCAGTACATGACGGGCGTCGACCACCACTTCCTCGGCCATGGCACCGCTGGCCAGCAGCGCGCAGACCCGATCACCCACGCGCCAGGCTGCGCCAGCGCCCACTTCTTCGACCACCCCGGAGCACTCGAGCCCCATGTACGGGCTGGCACCCGGCGGCGGTGGGTACAAACCTTTCATCTGCAGCAAATCGGCGCGGTTCAACCCCGCCGCAGCCACGCGGATGCGCACTTGGCCCGCGTCACAGGTCGGGCGTTCGGCCTCGACCCAGGTCACATGTCCGTCAACGCCTTGCAATGCCTTCACAGTGCCTCCATAGTTGAATCATATGACCGAGCCTGGGATCGTTGTGCCCAGGCTTTTTGCAGTATGCGCCCGGCTCTTCTGGAACCGGCGAACGGAAAAGACGGCCTACTATGCGTGATCAATTGCCCCCACGTCGAATCAGCATGAAGCATTTCCTCCCAAGCACCGCCCTGGCCATGATGATCGGCCTGGGCAGCCTCGCGCTCGGCGGCAATGCAGCGGCCGCCAATAAATGGGACAGCCTGCAACCCGACCGCGACGAGATCGTCGCCAGCCTCAATGTGGTGGAGTTGCTCAAGCGCCACCATTACAGCAAGCCGCCACTGGATGACGCCCGTTCGGTCATCATCTATGACAGCTACATCAAGCTGCTGGACCCGGCGCGCAGCTACTTCACCGCGGCCGATATCGCCGAATTCGACAAGTGGAAAACGCAATTCGACGATTTCCTCAAAAGCGGCAACCTCGACCCGGGCTTCACCATCTACAAGCGCTACCTCGACCGCGTCAAGCAACGCCTGGACTTCGCCCTGGCCGAGCTGAACAAGGGCGTGGACAAAATGGACTTCACCACCAAGGAAACCTTGCTGATCGACCGCAAGGACGCGCCATGGCTGAAGGACCAGGCCGCGCTTGACGACCTGTGGCGCAAACGCGTGAAAGACGAAGTGCTGCGCCAGAAGATCGCCGGCAAGGAGCCCAAGCAGATCCAGGAAACCCTGACCAAGCGCTACAAGAACCAGCTGGCGCGCCTGGACCAGACCCGTGCCGAAGATATCTTCCAGGCCTACATCAACACCTTCGCCCAGTCCTACGACCCGCACACCAACTACCTGTCGCCAGACAACGCGGAAAACTTCGACATCAACATGAGCCTGTCGCTGGAAGGTATCGGCGCAGTGCTGCAAAGCGACAACGACCAGGTCAAGATCGTGCGCCTGGTGCCGGCCGGCCCGGCAGCCAAGACCAAGCAGGTGGCACCGGCAGACAAGATCATCGGTGTCGCCCAGGGCAACAAGGAAATGGTCGACGTGGTCGGCTGGCGCCTGGATGAAGTGGTCAAGCTGATCCGCGGCCCGAAAGGCTCGGTGGTGCGCCTGGAAGTCATCCCGGCCAGCAACGCACCGAGCGACCAGACCAGCAAGATCGTGTCGATCACCCGCGAAGCGGTGAAGCTGGAAGAGCAGGCGGCGAAAAAGTCGGTGCTCAAGCTCAAGCAGGACGGGCGCGACTACAAGCTGGGCATCATCGAGATCCCGGCCTTCTACCTGGACTTCAAGGCCTACCGCGCCGGCGACCCGGAGTACAAGAGCACCACGCGTGACGTGAAGAAACTGCTCACCGAGCTGCAGAAAGAGAAAGTCGACGGCGTGGTCATCGACCTGCGCAACAACGGCGGCGGCTCGTTGCAGGAAGCCACCGAACTGACCAGCCTGTTCATCGAGAAAGGCCCGACGGTGCTGGTGCGCAACAGCGATGGCCGGGTCGACGTGCTGGAAGACGAAAACCCCGGTGCCTTCTACAAAGGGCCGCTGGTGCTGCTGGTCAACCGCCTGTCGGCATCGGCCTCGGAGATTTTCGCCGGTGCCATGCAGGACTACCACCGCGCGTTGATCATTGGCGGCCAGACCTTCGGCAAGGGCACGGTGCAGACCATCCAGCCGCTCAACCATGGCGAGCTGAAGCTGACACTGGCGAAGTTCTACCGGGTATCCGGGCAGAGCACCCAGCATCAGGGCGTACTGCCGGACATCGACTACCCATCGATCATCGACACCAAGGAAATCGGCGAAAGCGCCCTGCCCGAGGCCATGCCGTGGGACACCATCCGCCCGGTGGTCAAGCCCGCTGCCGATCCGTTCAAACCGTTCCTGGCGCAGCTCAAGGCCCAGCATGAGGCACGTAGCGACAAGGATGCCGAGTTCACCTACATCCGCGACCGCCTGGCCCTGACCCAGAAGCTGATGAACGAGAAAACCGTCAGCCTCAACGAGCAGGACCGCCGTGCCCGCCACGACGAGATCGAGGCGAAACAACTGGCGCTGGAAAACACCCGCCGCAAGGCCAAGGGTGAAGAACCGCTCAAAGAGCTGAAGAAAGAGGACGAAGACGCGCTGCCGGCCGAGGATGAAAACACCAAGCCGGAAGACGACGCCTACCTGGCGGAAACCGGTCGCATCCTGATCGACTACCTCAGCGCCAGCAGCAAAGTGGCCAAGAAGTAAGGCCGCTGGCTGTCGCGACATAACAAGGGCCGGGCATGCAAATGCCCGGCCCTTTCATTTCATGCCTGCCTGGATAAAACCCGGTGCAGCTGGCGATCAGGCGCTTTCGGGGTAGCTGTATTCGAACACCCGCACCACTTCGGAAGCATGCCACGACGCGGCCTCCATACCGTCGATCGGGCCGGAAAAGCGCCCCAGGCGCTCTACGCATTCGAAAAAGCCGGTACGCGGCAAGCGGCTGGCGCCCTGGCTGATGACCAACGAACTGCGTAGCGGTTGCTCGGCACGCGCGTCCAGCACCGCCAGGTATTCCAGCGCAGCGGTGAGTGTCTGCATGGCCGGGCTGGGCAATTGCAAGCGCTCGATCAGCGCTCTGTAAGTCAGCAAGTGACGTTGACGGCGGGCCAGGTCAAGCTCGCCCAGCAGGTTGTCCCAATGCTGACGGCTGATCCTGACCTGGCTCATGATGGCTCGCTCCAGCCCGCGACCCCCAGGTGCCAGGCCAGGGCACGGCGGATGGCGGCATCCGGGTGGCGTTCGCCTGATTCGATCATGGCCAGGTAGGCCGGGCTGACCCCAACATTACGCGCCAGTTGTTCAGGCGCGATGCCCTTGGCCTGGCGGATCTGTGCAACTTCACTGAACGCCGGCAGCGCGGCAACGGCTGCGGCGGGAGCCGGCTCGCTGGCAGCGGCCTCGGCAGGTGCCTGCCCTGCAGCCTGCAGCAGCGCCTGGTACTGCTCCCAGGGAACCACGGCGTACTCGGGCTGACCGTCGCGGCTGATGACCTGAATACCCATTACAAACCCCTTCAACAAGGATTACAGCATGCAATCCATACGGCCTATCTGGGGGAGCCGGCATAGGCGTTGCAATACAGCGCGGCAACCCTGCCCTCTCATCCAACCGGATGACAGCCAATAGCGAACGGCAATCGGGCTGCTCCCCTTCTGTTATATCTCATTGTAAGAGATTTCCAGCTGGCGTGCTCGAGAGCGGACATCGTCAGACGAGGTCGGCCCCCAATGAATGTCACCGCCAGTTTGCAATCGCTGAAGCACCCACAGAATCAGAGAACAAGTATCAAGATGGATCGTTGGCTTCCCTGATCGGAGCGCCGATACATTGATTGAAGACGAGCTCCAAAGCCTGGTCATTGCCTTGAAAAGACTCGATATTCGCCGCTACCCACTGCTCCTGGCCAACCCGTCCCCAGGTAATCTCGAAACCAGCGTTCACGACTAGCCATTCAAACAGAACACTGGGCCCGACCATTGCCCTTGCTGATCTTTACGGAGTTTCTCCAGCCCAACTGTAGATACTGGAAAACAGACAGCGGTGAATTCGTTTTAATGTACCTAGATCGTATGGAGGCTCTTCGAACTCCAGCTGCGATGCCGCTACCTGGGTGAGGTAACGCTCAGCTTCCGTCAGATCCTCTGCATTGCGCAGATTGAGAAGGTTCTTCAGGACGTCCGTGTCAGGGTAGCAATCAGGGTCTTGATAGACCCCATACTTGTCGACACTCAAGCCTTGAGTTGCCGCACAGCTTCCCGTGCAGCAGCACGGGCAGGCAACTTCGCTTTGCCTTCGTCTGGCGGCACGATAAAGCCTTCAAGGCGCAGGCTGCTGTCGAAATTCGCAGTGCGATGCTTGGCGAACCACGCTTTTTTGGCGTGCAGGCTTAGCTTATCCATGGACGAGTCTCTAATGTCTGTAGGTGTCATTGTAGCCGACAGACTCCAAGGCAGGCCAGCTACCCAAAAGTTCGGTTTTACCGGGTATTGCGCTCCAGGCGCAGTGCTTCCGGTGTCGCGGGCAGCCGCTCGACCACGCGTAGCCGCTCGGGTGCCTGGCTGTCGCGCCAGGCCCTGAAGCGGGCCAGTTCGTCGGCCACGGTTTTCAGTACCCAGCCCAGCACTGCGATGTCGTCGAGGAACCCGACGCCCAGCAACCAGTCGGGGATAGCGTCGATGGGGCTGACGAAATACAGCAGGCCAGCGACGATGGTCACCAGCGCCTTGGGGCTGATGGCGCGGTATTCGCCGCGCCACCATGCCAGGCACAGCGACTGCAGCAATTTCACGTCGTCACGCAACTGGCCAAGGCGTGGGCCTTTGCGCGCCACGGCGAACAGCAAGGCCGGCAACCGGCCGCGGCTGAGCAGGCGCTCGGCCAAGGGCAGGAAACGGGCGAAATTCCAGGGTGCGCTCATGGAACCTCCGAGAGGGAAAAGGTTATCCACATTTATTGTGGATAACCTTGTGAACAGGCCACAGTTTCTGACCCTGGGTGCCTGCCAGGCAAGGGCCCCGGTCAGATCGGGCGTTTTTTACACAGTCGTTACAGGCTGTTGCTACCTGCGCCGCGAGCGACTTGCGTCAGAAGCGTCCTACTTCTTCACGCTGCATTTCCTCGGACAGTATCAGCAGTGGCAGGTTCGTCCAAGCAGCTAAAACGAAAACGCCCCGTAAAGACGGGGCGTTTTCGGCAAACAGCCAGTATTACTTGGCAGGGGCTTCTGCAGGCGCTTCAGCGGGGGCTTCAGCGTCCGGCTCAGCGCCTTGCAGCTGGGCCGGGTCCTTGATGGCGATCAGTTCAAGATCGAACACCAGTACCGAGTTGGCCGGGATCAGCGGGCTTGGGCTTTGTGCACCGTAGGCCAGTTCAGCCGGGATGAACAGCTTGTACTTCTCGCCAACGTGCATCAGTTGCAGGCCTTCGACCCAACCCGGGATGACGCCGCTCACCGGCAGGTCGATGGGGCTGCCGCGCTCGACAGAGCTGTCGAAGACCTTGCCATCGATCAGCTTGCCTTCGTAGTGGACAGTCACTACGTCGGTCGGCTTGGGCTGCGGGCCGTCGGCCTTTTTGATCACTTCGTACTGCAGGCCCGAAGGGGTGGTGACGACACCCGGCTTCTTGGCGTTTTCCTCAAGGAACTTCTTGCCAGCAGAGGCGGCTTCTTCGCTGGCCTTGGCCAGGCGCTCTTCGGCACGTTTCTGCAGCGAGGTGAAGGCCTCTACCAGCTCTTCGTCCTTGATACGCTGTTCTTTCTTGCCAACGGCGTCTTCGATACCGAGGGCGACTGCTTTGGAATCAAGGTCTTCCATGCCTTCCTGAGCCAGGCTCTTGCCCATGTTCAGGCCGATTCCGTAGGAGGCTTTCTGCGCCGGGGTCTTCAGCTCGGGGCTGCTGGCCTGTTGATCACAGCCAGCCAGTACCAGGCCAACCAGGGCAACCGCAGCCGCCAAACGATGCTGTTTCATGTCATTTCCTTGTTCATGCGCCATAAGGGCAATCAGGGTAGAAGCCGCGAGCTTATCAGGCGTCCCCAACCCATGGCTACCGGCATAAGAGCCAACAAACAGGGAATAGTTCCACAGCCTTGCGCATGGCAGGAAAGCCTTGCGGCTGCCGGTTCCACCTCAAGGCGCTGAGCGCCCTGCTGACAGCGCCGGCTCAGGGGTAAACGCCCTCGCGGTACTGCCCGGCCACTTCGCGCAGCACTTCACACACCCACTGCCCCGGCAGGCTTTGCGGCAGGGCCGCATTGCGACAAATGCCCACCGAGCCACCGGGTTCACGCACCCCCAGGTCAAGCTCGACCAGCTCGCCACGGCGCAGGTCGAGCAGCACGGCATCGCGCGGCGCCACCCACACGCCGTCACTGCTCAGCAGGTAGCGCCGGCTCAACGCCAGGGACAGCGTTTCCAGGCGCTGCGCCGGCATCTGGATGCCGCATTGCACGAACAGGCTGTCGGCATGCTGGCGGATGGTGGTACCCGCAGGCGGCAAGACCAAGGGGTAACGCCCTACCTGGCCGCGCTCAACGGGTGTGCCGGCCAGCAGTGGGTGACCTGGGCGTACCACCAGGCTCATCGACTCGCTGTACAGGTGCTCGAACGACAAACCCTGGATTTGCGGGCTGTCGGTCATGCGCCCGACCACCAGCTCCAGTTCCCCCAGGTGCAGTTGGCCAAGCAGCTGTGCGCTGACCCCGGTGACTACCCTGATCACCAGCGCCTCATGACGCTGATGCAGGCGGCACAGCACTTCGGGCATGAGCAGGCCCTCAACCGTGGACAGCACGCCGATGCGGACCTGCGACGGCGCCCGTGCCTCGCCGCGCAGGCTGCTGACGCCATCGCGCAGGGCTTGCACGCTGGGCCCGGCATAGCGCATGAAGCGCGTACCGGCCGGCGTCAGCTCGACCCCTTGGCGGCTGCGCGCGAACAGCCGGGTTTCCAGCAGGTCTTCGAGCTCCTTGAGGGTCTTGGAGATCGCCGGCTGACTGATGGCGAGCACGTTGGCAGCCCTGGCCAGGCTGCCCTGCCGGGCAATCTCCAGAAAGCACAGCAGGTGGCGGTACTTGATGCGGGTGTCGAGGTTCATGCCGGCAAGCTTACCGCATCGCCACCTGTGGCGTATCCGGGTCGCGCTGCCTGTTCGGGCCTCTTCGCGGGCTTGCCCGCTCCCACAGAGTCATCGCAGGGCCTGAGGGCTGCGCTGTACCTGTAGGAGCGGGCAAGCCCGCGAAAGGGCCGGCACTGGCAATGCACGAGAATCAGGCCACAGCCAGTTCCACCGCGTCACCCTTCAACCGCACCGGCCACACCCGCAAGCGCTGCCCGCTGTCCTCCAGGCATTCCCCGGTGTGCAGGCTGAAATGCTGCTTGTACAAAGGCGCCGCCACCACCAGCTCACCCTGCACGCTCCCCACCAAGCCGCGGCCGATGATGTTGGCCCCGGAGCGTGGATCGCGGTTGTCCACCGCGTACAGCGCCTGGGCTTGGCCAGGTAGATAGAACAGCGCAACCTGGGCACCGTCGAGCCACACCACCACACCGGAGTCGGCCACCAGGTCTTGCGCCCGGCACACGGCCTGCCAGTTCTCGCATTCGTTCACAGCAGCATTGGACAGCATCATCAGACAGCCTCCTCGACAGTGGGGATCAGGTGCAGCGGCGCGGCAGGCCGGCGTTGTTCGCGTTCACGCACGAAGTGCACGTCCGGGTCGGCGCGCTGGTCGTTGACAAAGGTCCGGAAGCGCTTGAGCTTCTCAGGGTCGTTCAGGGCGTTGGCCCATTCGCACTGATACTGGTCGACCACATGCTGCATCTGCGCTTCCAGTTCGCTGGCCAGGCCCAGGCTGTCGTCGATGACCACCTGTTTCAGGTAGTCCAGCCCGCCCTCGAGGTTTTCACGCCACACCGAAGTGCGCTGCAGCTTGTCGGCAGTGCGGATGTAGAACATCAGCACGCGGTCGATCAGGCGTACCAGGGTTTCGTCATCCAGGTCGGTGGCAAACAGTTCGGCATGCCGCGGGCGCATGCCGCCGTTACCGCACACGTACAGGTTCCAGCCCTTGTCGGTGGCGATCACACCAATGTCCTTGCTCTGGGCCTCGGCACATTCGCGGGTGCAGCCAGACACGGCGAACTTGAGCTTGTGCGGGCTGCGCAGGCCCTTGTAGCGGTCTTCCAGGCGCAGGGCCATGGCCACGCTGTCCTGCACGCCGTAGCGGCACCAGGTACTGCCCACGCACGACTTCACCGTACGGGTCGATTTGCCGTAGGCATGGCCTGTTTCGAAACCGGCCTCGATCAACTCCCCCCAGATGAGCGGCAATTCGTGCAGCTGGGCGCCGAACAGGTCGATGCGCTGGCCGCCGGTGATCTTGGTGTACAGGTCGTACTTCTTGGCCACCTGGCCAATCACGATGAGTTTGTCCGGGGTGATCTCACCCCCCGGAATACGCGGCACCACCGAGTAGGTGCCGTTTTTCTGCATATTGGCCATGAAGGTGTCGTTGGTGTCCTGCAGCGGCACCAGGGCCGGGTCCATGATCGGCTGGTTCCAGCAGGAGGCAAGGATGTTGCCCACCGCCGGCTTGCAGATGTCACAGCCGGTGTGGCCCTTGCCGTGACGGGCGAGCAGTTCGCTGAAGGTGCGGATGCCCTCCACCCGCACCATGCCGTACAGCTCTTGCCGGGTGTAGGCGAAGTGCTCGCACAGGCTTTTGTCCACCGCTACACCGCGGGCCGTCAGTTCATGCTCGAAGACTTGCTTGAGCAAGGCCGCGCAGCCGCCACAGCCGGTTGCCGCCTTGGTGCAGCCCTTGACCGCAGCCAGGTCGCTGCAACCGCTGTCGATGGCGGCACAGACTGCACCCTTACTGACGTTATGGCAGGAGCAGATGGTGGCGCTGTCGGGCAAGGCGTCGGCACCCAGCGCTGGTGCTGCGCCGCCTTGCGGCAGGATCAGCGCGGCGGGGTCGGCCGGCAGGGCAATGCCGTTCTGGGCATACTGCAGCAAGGTGTCGTAATAGCTGTTGTCGCCAACCAGCACCGCACCCAGCACATGCTTGCCGCTGGCATCCACCACCAGCCGCCGGTAGGCGCTGTTGGCTTCGTCGATGAAGCGGTAGCTGCGTGCACCGGGCGTAGCACCGTGGGCATCACCGATCGAACCGACGTCCACCCCCAGCAGCTTAAGCTTGGTCGACATGTCGGCACCGCTGAACGGCACCGGCGCCTCGCCGCAGAGCAATGCCGCCAGGTTGCGCGCCATGCTGTAGCCGGGCGCGACCAGGCCGAACACGCTGCCGTTCCACGATGCGCATTCACCGATGGCAAAGATGCGCGGGTCACTGCTGCGGCAGTGCTCGTCGATCACCACCCCGCCGCGTGGGGCGATGTCCAGGCCGCAGGTACGGCCAAGGGCATCTTGTGGGCGAATACCAGCGGAGAACACGATCAGGTCGGTTTCCAAGTATTGGCCACCGTCGAAGTTCATGCGGTAACGGTAGGCGTCGCCCTGGCTGATCGACTGAGTGGCACGCGACAGGTGCACCCCCACGCCCAGCGCTTCGATCTGTGCCTTGAGCGCTGCGCCGCCCTCGCCATCCAGCTGCACCGGCATCAGCCGTGGCGCGAACTCCACCACGTGGGCTTCCAGGCCGAGCGACTTGAGGGCGTTGGCCGCTTCCAGCCCCAGCAGGCCACCCCCCACCACCACGCCACGGCGGGCGCTGGCGGCGGCAGCGCGAATGCCATCGAGGTCGTCGAGGGTACGATAGACCAGGCGGGCATCACCGCTGGAGCCCTCGATCGGCGGCACAAAGGGGTAGGAACCGGTCGCCAGGACCAGTTGGTCGTAGCCGTAGCGGCCTTGGGCGGTAACCACCTCGCCGCGCTCGCGATCGATCTGCAGGACCGCTTCGCCAAGGTGCAGGTGCACGCCGCTGGCGGCGTAGAAGTCGTGCTCGCACAGGGCCAGGGTTTCGGCACAGCTACCGCCAAAGTACTCGGACAGGTGCACTCGGTCGTAGGCGCGCTGGCGCTCCTCGCCGAACACCCGTACCTCGAACTGCTGCAGGGCGCCGCGGCTGACCAGTTGTTCGACACAGTGGTGGCCGACCATGCCGTTGCCGACGATGACCAGTCGCTCTCGTTGCCCGCTGCTCGCTGTTGCCTTCATAAGCCGATCCTCGATCAAAAAAAAAGCGCCTGGAGCCGAAGCTCCAGGCGCCTTTGCCTGTATTCATCACGGTAGGGGGCCCGGTTGATCGCCGTTGATCAGTGGGCTTTGTTGTTACATGGGCTAAGCAGGGAGTGTGCCAAGCCCGTTGCCGGGGGTGGACACGTTACGCGCAAACCCGCGCCTGCACGGGCCTGCACAGCGTTCCAGGCCTTTGCAGCAGCGGGCTCGCTCGCCCGCCACCCGGCATCGGCTGCGCACATTCACAGTGCACTGCAGCCCATCGCGGTGCACGTCAGTACACGTCACGCCGGTAGCGCCGGGCCTGGTTCAGGCCGTCGACGTAGGCATCAGCCGCCGCCGCATCCATGCCGCCATGCTCGGCGACAATCGCCCGCAAGGCCGCATCCACATCCCTGGCCATGCGCTGGGCATCACCGCAGACATAGAAGTACGCCCCGGCCTGCAACCATTGCCACAGCTGCGCGCCGTGCTCGAGCATGCGCGTCTGCACGTAGATCTTTTGCGCCTGGTCACGCGAGAACGCCGTGTCCAGCCGCAGGTGCCCCGTGGCTTGCCAGGCCTGCAATTGCGCCTGGTAATAAAAGTCGCTTGCAGCGTGCTGCTCGCCGAAGAACAGCCAGTTCGACCCGCTGGCGCCGCGCGCTTCGCGCTCTTCAAGGAACGCCCGAAACGGCGCGATGCCAGTGCCAGGGCCGACCATGATCAACGGCACACCATCGTCCTCAGGCAGGCGGAAGTGCTTCGACACCTGCGGGAAAATCGCCACCTTCACCGCCTGCGCCCGGTCGGCCAGGAAGCTGGAGCACACACCTTTGCGATCACCGTAGCGCACCGTGGAAACGGTCAGGTGCACCTGTTGCGGGTGCGCCAGTGGGCTGGAGCTGATCGAGTACAGCCGTGGCTGCAACGGCTTGAGCAACGCGAGCCAACTGGCCAGTGGCAGTTGCTGCGGGAAGGCGCGCAACACATCGACCAGTTGCCGGCCCCACAACCACGCTTGCAGTTCGGCCTTGCACTCAGGCTGCAGCAGGCGCTGCAGGTCGGGGGCATTAGCGGCGAACACCTGCAGTTGCTGTGGGGTGACCTTGGCGATTTCCAGGTGTGCCTGCAGGGCTTCGGCCAGCGGCATGGCGGGCTGGCCCTTCAATTCCACCAGCGCCTGGCCGTCGAGTTGCATCAGCGCCAGCAGTTCTGCGACCAGCGCCGGACAATTGCGTGGCCATACCCCCAGGGCGTCGCCGGCGGCGTAGGTGAAACCGCTGCCACTGAGGTCGAAGACCAACTGGCGGGTTTCCTTGCTGGCACCGGGGCCGTTGAGCAGGCGGTTTTCCAGCAGGGTGGCCGCCCAGGGCCGCTGCTTGGTGTAAGCCGCCACGGGTGCCGATGCGCCGGCCGGCTGTGCCGCGGCGGTGCTGCCCAGGCTTGGCAGCAGCGCCTCCAGCCAGCCGGCAAACACTTCGTCGAAGTCGGGCTCGCAGTCCACCCGTTGCAGCAGGCGCCGGCCACCCAGCTCGGCCAGCCGCTGGTCCAGCTTGCGGCCAAAACCACAGAACTGCTCATAACTGGAGTCGCCCAAGGCCAGCACGGCATACGGCAGCTCAGCACAGTGGCCGCCCTCCTCACCCTGCAACGCCTGCCAGAAGTTCGCGGCACTGTCGGGGGCCTCGCCATCACCGAACGTGCTGGTAATGAACACCACGCTGGCAGCACCGCGCAGCTGGCTGGGGCGGGTCGCCTGCATGCAACTGAGCTGCACCTGCAGGCCTGCGCCGCGCAGGCGTTCGGCGCAGCGCTCGGCCAGCAGTTCGCAGTTGCCGGTCTGCGAAGCCCATACCACCTGGTGCAGCGGCTGGGCTGGCGCCGCGGCCGGTGCCTGGGCCGGGGTCGCGAACAGCCCGGCCAGCAAGCCGTCAACGAACATACGCCGGCTGGCCGGCAGCGGCGCACTGGCCGGCAGGCAGGGCACAGCGTCGGCGCGCGCCTGGGCCAGCCCCAGCAGAAAACCTTGCAGATAGTGGCGCTCGTCGTCGGCCAGCACCGGGGCCGGCAAGGTGTCCAGGCCTAACAGGCGGGACAAGGTGGCGGTAGGCATGCTGGCACGCTCGGCAACGGAGTTGTGCAGTTCAAGGGCATCGATACGCTCGCCGGCAACCCGCTGCAGGGCCACGGCGCAGTGCTTGAATGCGGGCTGCAACGACAGAGGGTCGAGCGCATCGCAGGTCACGGCATTGATGGCCAGCTGCTCACCGACCAGGTCGTTCCAGTGAAACGGCGCAAAGCAGTTGCCCGGCATGACCCGGTCGCTGATACGCGCCGGGAGCACGGCCTGCCCACGCCGCGAGCGAACGGCCACCTGGTCTTTCTCGGCAATGCCCAAACGGCCGGCATCTTCCGGGTGGATTTCAACGAACGGGCCGGGCTCCAACTTGTTCAGCGCCGGTACCTTGCCGGTCTTGGTCAAGGTGTGCCAGTGGTGCTGCACGCGGCCGGTGTTGAGCACCAGGGGGTAGGCGTCATCCGGCAACTCAGCGGCGGGCAACCAGGGCCGGGCGAAGAAGCGTGCCTTGCCACTGGCCGTGGGGAAGGCGATGGCCGGCCGCTGCCCTTGGTCATCGAGCAGCAGCGCCTGGCTGCTGCCATCGTTCAGGTAACGCAGCGGGCTGCGGTGCTGCTCGCGCCCCGGGGCGCTGGGCCACTGCCGGGGTTGCTGACGCAGGTCGGCATAGCTGATGCCACGCAGGTCATAGCCGGTGGCCGGGTTGTGAAAGCGGCGAATTTCCTCATACACCGCCTCGGCGTTCGGGTAGTCGAAGGCCTCGCCATAGCCCATCGCGCAGGCCACACGGGCGATGATCTGCCAGTCCGGCAGACTTTGCCCGGGCGGCTCGACAGCGCGGGGCATCAGGGTCAGGTTGCGTTCGCTGTTGATCATCACGCCCTCGCCTTCGGCCCACAGCGCAGCAGGCAGCAGGATATCGGCGTAACGGTTGGTTTCGGTGTCGAGGAAGGCGTCCTGGGCGATCACCAGGTCGGCCTGGCGCAAGCCGTCGAGCACCTGCTGGCGGTTGGCGACACTGGCAACCGGGTTGCTGCAGATGATCCAGCAGGCTTTCACCTCGCCGGCCTTGAGTTGCTCGAACAGGGCCACCGTTCCCTCGCCGGCTTCGCTGCGCAGGCTACCGGGTGGCAGTTGCCACTGCTGTTCGACGAAGGCACGGTCGGCCGCCACCAGCGCCGAGCGCTGGCCGGGCAAGCCGGGCCCCATGTAGCCCATTTCGCGGCCGCCCATGGCATTGGGCTGGCCGGTCAACGAGAACGGCCCGCTGCCAGGGCGGCAAATGGCACCGGTGGCCAGGTGCAGGTTGCAGATGGCATTGCTGTGCCAGGTGCCATGAATGCTCTGGTTCAGCCCCATGGTCCAGCAGCTCATCCAGTTGCCGGCGCTGCCGATCCATTCCGCGGCCTTGACGATGTCGGCCTCGGCCAGCCCGGTGATGGCGGCCACCCGTTCGGGGCTGTAGTCATCGAGCAAGGCGGGCATGTCGTCCCAGCCTTCGGTATGGCGGGCGATAAAGTCCGGTTGGGTGTGGCCATTGCGATGCAGCAGGTGCAGCAGGCCATTGAGCAAGGCCATGTCGCTGCCGGGGCGCAGCTGCAGGAACAGGTCGGCCTTGTCGGCCGTGGCGCTGCGCCGGGGATCGACGACGATCAGTTTGGCCCCCGCCTTGACCCGGTCGAGCAGGCGCAGGAACAGGATCGGGTGGCAGTCAGCCATGTTCGAACCGATCACCAGAAACACATCGGCGTGCTCGAAATCCTCGTAGCTGCCAGGCGGGCCGTCGGCGCCTAGCGACAGCTTGTAGCCGCTGCCGGCACTGGCCATGCACAAGCGCGAATTGGACTCGATGTGGCGGGTGCGAATGAAACCCTTGGCCAGCTTGTTGGCCAGGTACTGGGCCTCCAGCGACATCTGCCCGGACACGTAGAGCGCTACGGCGTCTGGCCCATGCTGGTCGATGATGCCACGCAGGCGCTTAGCACTCTCGGCAATTGCCTGGTCCATGTTGGCGCGCACTGGCGGCTGGTTGCGTTGCTGGCGCAGGTAGGCGTCTTCCATGCGCCCGGCCGCCGTCAGCGGCAAGTGGGCGGTAAGGCCCTTGGTGCACAGCCGGCCGTAGTTGCTGGGGTGCTGCTTGTCGCCGCTGATCTTGCCGACCTTGCCATCGGCAACGCTCATGACGATGCCGCAACCAACCCCGCAATACGGGCATACGCTGCGCACTTCGTTATTGACCATGGGCGGGCTCCTGTGGAAACGCAAAAAGGCGCCGGCTGCCCCGGCCTGCAGCAGCAAGCGGGGGCAACACGGCGCCTTTGTCGTGAGAATGTGCGGGCTGTCGACGTTGATGGCCCGGGATGGGAGGTAGCCAGCAATTAGTGGGCCAGCTGGAGCAGACGCTTCTACCACGCCCGCGCTCTGGCGTACCGTGCGCACCCTGCGCACCATGCGGTGGCAACTTCACACCCGCTGGCGCTATGCTGGGGCAAATTCCAGCATGAGCAACCGCCCTTTCCCCATGCCCCAGGTGATCCTCAAGACCCCCGCCCAACTCGAGCTGATGCGCCGGGCCGGCCAGTTGCTGGCCCAGGTATTCGCTGACCTCGACAACTTCATCCGCCCCGGCGTGACCACCCTGCAAATCAACGACCGCGCCGAAGCCTACATTGTCGAAACGCTCAAGGCCCGGCCTGCGAGCAAGGGCCAGTACGGGTTCCCCTACTCGCTCAATACGTCGGTGGACCATGTGGTGTGCCATGGCATACCCAGGGCCGACGAGGTGCTTGAGGAAGGCTCGATCGTCAACGTCGACATTACCCTGGAACAGGGCGGCTACATCGCCGACGCCTCGAAGATGTACTGCATTGGCACCATCAGCGACGACGCCCGCCGCCTGGTCGACACCACCTATGCAGCGCTGTGGAAAGGCATCGAGCAGGTGCGCCCTGGGGCCACGCTGGGTGACATCGGCCACGCCGTGCAGGCCCATGCCGAGGCCGCGGGCTACAGCGTGGTGCGCGAATACTGTGGGCATGGTATCGGCCAGCAGATGCATGAAGCACCGGAGGTGTTGCACGTGGGCCAGCGCGGCATGGGCATGAAGCTCAAGCCAGGCATGGTGTTCACCATCGAACCGATGATCAACCAGGGTGGGCGCGGCACGCGCGAACTGAAAGATGGCTGGACGGTGGTTACCCGCGACCACAGCTTGTCGGCGCAGTGGGAGCACACGGTGGCGGTGACGGACGACGGTTTCGAAGTGCTGACGTTGCGTGAAGAAGAACGCCGGGGCTGAAACTGAAGCGCTCTGCGGGCTCTTGAAGCAT
>NZ_BCBD01000072.1:0-27201 GCF_001320345.1 Pseudomonas sp. NBRC 111127
GCCTATCACAACGGCCACTCGACGAATGTCCGGCGGCAACGCTGCCGAAACGCTTGCGTCCGTACCTGCTGATGTTCGATGCCGAAGGCACGCCGACAGGCCTGCATGCCGATCGTTACGAATTCTGGCTTTACCGTCAGGTCAGGAAACGCTTCCAGGCGGGCGAGCTCTACATTGACGACAGCTTGCAGCACCGGCATTTGTCCGACGAGTTGGTTTCGATGGACGAGAAAGCCGCCGTGCTCGCGCAGATGGACATCCCCTTCCTGCGGCAGCCGGTCAGTGCCCAGCTCGATGCACTGGCGGCCGAGTTGCGTGCGCAATGGGTGGCGTTCAATCGCGAGCTGAAACAGGGCAAGCTGACGCACCTGGAATACGACAAGGACACGCAGAGACTGACCTGGCGCAAGCCCAAGGGGGAGAACCAGAAGGCGCGCGAGCAAGCTCTCTACGAGCAACTGCCATACTGCGATGTCGCCGACGTGTTTCGCTTCGTCAACGGCCAGTGCCAGTTCCTGTCGGCGCTGACACCATTGCAGCCACGCTATGCGAAGAAGGTAGCCGACGCCGACAGTCTGATGGCGGTGATCATTGCCCAAGCCATGAACCACGGCAACCAGGTTATGGCACGTACCAGCGACATCCCGTACCACGTCCTGGAGAGTACCTACCAGCAGTACCTGCGCCAGGCGACGCTACATGTGGCCAACGATTGCATCAGCAACGCCATCGCCGCACTGCCGATCTTCCCGCATTACTCGTTCGACCTCGATTCGTTGTACGGTGCCGTTGATGGGCAGAAATTCGGCGTCGAGCGACCAACTGTGAAGGCGCGCTACTCGCGCAAATATTTCGGCCGCGGCAAGGGCGTCGTCGCCTACACGCTGCTGTGCAATCACGTGCCGTTGAACGGCTACCTGATAGGCGCACACGAGTACGAGGCTCACCACGTGTTCGACATCTGGTACCGCAACACGTCGGACATCGTGCCGAGCGCGATCACCGGCGACATGCACAGCATCAACAAGGCCAACTTCGCCATCCTGCACTGGTTCGGACTTCGTTTCGAGCCGCGCTTCACCGACCTCGACGACCAGTTGCAGGAGCTGTATTGCGCCGATGATCTGGCATTGTACGAGAAATGCCTGATCCGGCCGGCTGGCCAGATCGACCGGCAACTCATCGTCGGTGAGAAGGCGAACATCGACCGAATCGTCGCCACACTGGGCCTGAAGGAAATGACGCAGGGCACGCTGATCCGCAAGCTGTGCACCTATACGGCGCCGAACCCGACGCGGCGCGCAATCTTCGAGTTCGACAAGCTCATCCGCAGTATCTACACACTGCGCTACCTGCGCGACCCGCAACTGGAGCGTAATGTTCACCGCTCGCAGAACCGCATTGAGTCCTATCACCAGCTACGCTCGACCATCGCCCAAGTCGGTGGGAAGAAGGAATTGACCGGCCGCACCGACATCGAAATCGAGATCAGCAACCAGTGCGCCAGGCTGATCGGCAACGCGATCATCTTCTACAACTCGGCGATCCTGTCCCTGCTGCTGACGAAGTACGAGGCAGCTGGCAATGCCAAGGCGCTGGCGTTGATCACGCAGATGTCGCCAGCGGCCTGGCGGCACATCCTGCTGAACGGGCATTACACCTTCCAGACTGACGGCAAGTTCATCGACCTGGATGCGCTCGTGGCGGGACTGGAGCTGGGCTGACGGAAATTTCTGGGATTCCGGCGTACAACCCCATAATGACGAAAACCTCCCCACCAGGCGGCACGAAGAGCCGACAGTACTTGCGCGTACCCCCGGTACGCTCACCACCCCCGAACAATTGGCTGAGCAACATCAGCGTTTTCTCGCCGCCGCGACAACCGACAACACCCGGCGCACCTACCGCTCGGCCATTCGCCACTTTCTCGCCTGGGGCGGCGTGCTGCCGTGCGATGAAGCCGCGCTGATTCGTTATCTATTGTCTTTTGCGGAAGTATTGAACCCGCGCACCCTGGCCCTGCGCCTCACGGCGCTGTCGCAATGGCACCGTTATCAGGGTTTTCCTGACCCTACCGCCAGCGCCACCGTGGGCAAAACCTTGCGCGGTATTGAGCGGGTGAACGGGCGGCCTCGACAAAAAGCCAAGGCCCTGGTCCTAGAGGATCTCGAACGCATCGTGGTGCACCTGAACACGCTCGACGGACTGGCGACACTGCGGGACAGTGCACTGCTCCAGGTCGGGTATTTTGGTGCGTTCCGGCGCAGCGAATTGGTCACGCTGGAGATGCAATACCTCGAGTGGGAGCAGGAAGGTCTACGGATCACGCTGCCCCGTTCCAAGACCGATCAGGAGGGCGAGGGACTCGACAAGGCGATCCCATACGGCGACAGCATCTGCTGCCCCGCGACAGCGCTACGCCGGTGGTTGGACGCGGCTCAGATCGTTCAGGGGCCACTGTTCCGGCGCATCAGCCGCTGGGGCGTACTCGGCGAGGTGGCACTGCACGAGGGCAGCGTGAATACCATCCTGACGGCACGTGCCGAAGCCGCAGGGCTGTTGTATGTGCCCGAACTGAGCAGCCACAGTCTGCGTCGGGGACTGGCTACCAGTGCGCATCGGGCTGGGGCGGATTTCCTTGAGATCAAACGACAGGGTGGCTGGCGGCACGATGGCACCGTACACGGCTATATCGAGGAAGCTGGAGCTTTCGAGGAGAATGCGGCTGGCTCGTTATTACGACGCAAACCGTAGCCAAGGTTTGTAAGCAGGGCTGGTTAGAATCCCAAGTGGCCACCCTCTATTCTCGACCGTCCTTCCGCAGCACATGAGCAGTTCCCTTAAAAACAGTTACTTACAGAACGAATGTCCTAATTTTTGGCTTATCTCGGCACGCCCCCTTATACGTTATTTGGGTTCGTTGATGGCCAGCTCAACACCTCCATCCCACTCACCAGGACCCCCGGCGACCGCACCGGAAACCAAGTACTGATCGACGCCGCCCCAGTAGCACTAAGCACTAAAAAAAGAGGGCGCTCTATGCTGCAATCTGAGCAATTCGCAAGGGTGAGCTGCACCAGAATCGACGTAGAAGCAAGGTCTTGACCAAACCTGGCAGCACACCAACTCGATGGATCATGAATTACGGTCAGCCTGGGTGGGTGCATTGCAGGTTATTCAGTGCAGGCTGGAAGTTCAGTGTGTCGTATCACTCCCCATTAGCTTGCACCATCTACTGACTAATCAGGCAAAGGCGGAAGCAAAGCAGCCCCGGTAGGGGCAGGTACCTGATATACAGCATCCTTTACACCAGCTTCGGATGGCTCAGGCCCCCGATTTTGAACGGTCGGGATTTCTTCGGAGGAGGTAGGAGCGGTTATCTGCTTAGGGCGCAGGGGAACAACCGAAGGCGACTGCGCTTCAGCGATTACCGCCTTGTACTTGGCCACTGTTTGGCGAGACACGCCGGCAGCCAAAGCGATGGATACGTACGTAAGCCGAGTCCCGTTTGTGATCAACTGCCGGCAAGCACGACGGATTTTGTGCGCGGTTTGGTTTTGCCTGACTTCATGGGTCCGTTTAGCGGCGAGACTCTGCCGCTCCTCTAAAGGCAGCGATCGATCAAGCTCCATCACACCACGGTGATAATCGCCGGCACCGCGGTAATGCGACCAAGTCCACCGGGCGATCGACTTCGCTGTTGAGCGCACTGATGACAAGGGCAAGTCGTTGTAACGCTCTCTCGTGCGGAAACGGTTATCGTTGTGACATTGCGCCAGGACCCGAGAGTAGAACGACTCGAAATAACCATCAGCTCGCTCAGCATTGACGATGCTGTAAGCGTAAAACCGCACACGTTGGAACAAGGTGCAGTGCCTTGAGTGGGATACTGCGTCCATGTCCGGTCCTTTGGACCACAAGGGCATCGGCCTGGCCAGGTCCAAATCATCGGCGAGTTCGCCCAAGTCATAGACATGGTTGTGAAACTCGGTAGTGATCCACCAGGGGTGGCCTGGTGTCTTGGCCACTGGGCCACTGTGGTAATCGGGATCTGCCTTGAGCAACGCGGCCATGCTGTCGTAGACAGCCTTCATGTACAGGATCGGCTTTTCACGGGCGCGTTCAGTGGTGCACACCGGAGCAATCGCATAGTAAAGGTGCGAGTTGCCTGAATTTCGATTTCGCACAATGAAGTTCGGCGGTGGCAGGCCATGCTCTTCCCAGATCAGGGCGTTGGAATGGTCAAGATCGAAAACGAGCCATGACACACGCCCAGGACGATTCACCTGCATGTAGGGATAGCGGATCGCGTACTCCCGCGGCCGTACTCTCATCGCGGTTTTGTTGTCGCTGCAGCGCGCGAGGTAGGAAGCCTCTTCGAGGATCCGGCTCATCGCTGACACCGGTTGGAAATACCCCGGGTGTGCAGGGGCAGTCGAAGCAGCTGTGATGAGATTGTTCACCTGCAGGCCTCAATGAAGAAGCTGATAAATTCAGGGCGAATTAACCCGTACCGCGTATTGCGCAGCAGAGTGCAGGTGTCCATACTCGAATTACCTGAAAGGGGCCCTCACGTCATCGATCTGCCAGGACCAGATGTGTGGGCTCTTTTTTTTGCCCGGCAACGGTGGCCGGATTCCGCTTTTAGTCGCTCGACTTTTCGATAAAACCTTCCTAAAAAGCGCCATTCGTTGAGCAAGATTTGGCGAAGGCTAGAGCCTCATTTCTTCCCCGTCAACCCGCTGAAACCCGCGTATTTACTGGGTTCTAGGCTGATGCAGGTACCGAATTTTTAATTTAGATCGGCTCGGCTGCAGGACTGGTTAACGGCTTTTACCTCTAACCCCATTTCCGCACCCATCCTTGCATTTCGCGGTGTGTAGCCCCTTTGTATATCGGTGAAATACGAAACTCCGTATCGGCGATATACGAGCCCGGTGTCGGTGATGTACGAGATAAAAAATCGGCGATATACGAGGCATGCCAAACAGAAAAAAATCTCATCGGCGATATACGAACCACATCGGTGATGTACGAACGCTGGCCACGTTACCCGCAGGGCATCCAGGTGCTTGGAAATACCCTTTGAAGCCCCTGTTTTTGGGGGTTATGTACACCGGAGCAACTCACTTTTCATCGGTGAAATACGAGCCGTACCAGAAAATATCGGTGAAGTACGAGTCACCATGAAATCACATCGCCATTACTAGCGATTTCGTATTGTAGGTATGCCGTAAACCTAGAATCCATGCGGCCCCCGTGAACACGGGACAGGCAAAAGGTTTTTTTGTGTTGACCGATTCCGCATCATGGTTAGAATACGGAAAACGGAGGGGCACACATGACCGACACCAAGGACGCCGCAGCGCCGCATCTTGATCAGCCTGGATCAAAGGAGGATCTCGGCCGGGCAGCATACGAACAAGAGCTGATGGCCATCGCTGAAAAACTGCATCAGAACCAGGATGCAGTCGATCCAATCGCACGCGATCTCGAAGACCGTAAGCAGCTGGCTAAACATACGTCCAGCATCGTGAAATCAAACCTGGTTTTGTCTTGGGGGCTGGGGATCTCGATCTGCCTGAACTGCGTGTTTGGGTGGTTTGTCATGCACCCGCATTACGTGTACTTCGCAGCCGATGGTCTACGGATCGTCAGGCTGGTTCCTCTCAATGAGCCGTACATCACCGACGCCGAGGCAATTCAGTTTGCCCGCGAAGCGTTGAACCGTTCGATGACGATCAATTTCACCGACTACAGGCAACAGCTTGAGGCCGTGCGTGGCGATTGGACCAAACGCGGGTTCGCTCAGTACTTGGAGCAGTTGCAGTCTGCAGGTTACCTGGACCTCGTAAAAACCAAGCGCATGAATATGACGGTTACCACGGAAACCGGCGTGCTTGTGAAAACCGAGATGGTTGACGGTGTTCTCGTGCGCCATATCGAAGTACCGATCGAGATCAAGCTGGTCGGCCAAACCACCGACCTTCAACCCAAGCGATTCATCGCCAAAGTGCCTGTCGCACGTATTCCCACACTGGATTCCATCGTGGGCGTAGGGCTGGACGGCATTGTCACCACGCCCAGGTAAGGAGGAACCCATGATGATGAAATCAGTTTTCGTCGCGTCATTATTGACGCTCGCGATCGGCACAGCTCAGGCAGAGCAACAAGGCAATGGCGCGCAACCCCAAGGGCTACCGATGCAAGGTCAACAGCAGCCCATTCAAGCCCCAAACGGCGGGCAATGGGTTCGAGTAGAAGGTCCAGCTCGGCAGCCGGGATTTCCGGCGGCACCTGGTGCTCAACAGCCTGGTGTGAATCCCCAGATGCAGAATGCCTTCCCACAGACCAACTACGGCCCGGCTAATTACGCGGTCGCTGGGCAACCCGCTGGTGGTGCACAAGAGCAAAACGGCACGGCTCCACTGCCACCCCTCAACCCGCCTGAAAATGACCACTTCGACGAAGCGATGGAAGTCGCGCAGCCCTTCACGCCTGAGCAAATCAAACAAATGCGTCAGGCGTTGGAAAACACTCGAAAGGCCAAGGCTTGGCAGCCAGTGAGAGGTATACCTCGCATTTCCAGTGTGTCGGTTGATCTGAGCCCTGGCGCATCAATGCCAGTGCTACGCGTGGTTCCAGGCGAACTGTCCAATCTCATTGTTCTGGATTCAACGGGAGCACCCTGGCCGCTGGCAGCTACGCCCCGTGTTTCAAACCCCGATCTTTATAGCGCGGAGTGGCTGCAGGGCACCCATACAGTGGTGGTATCGACCCCATCGCCTTACGAGACTGGCAGCCTGGCTCTGTACCTGGAAGGGGCCACGACGCCAGTAATCGTCAAGATCGTCAGCGGTGAGCCCGATGGCAAGAAAGATCGCGCTCGGGTGTACGACGCCAGGCTCGATCTCCGCGTCCCCGGCCGAGGTCCACTGGCCAAGGCCGCGGTAATGGGGCCAGGGAAGATCGCGCTGTATGACGACCTGCTACAGGCGTTCCTGGATGGGATTCCGCCAAAAGACGCTAAGCAAGTTAAAGCGCAAGGCGCAGTGCCCTCCCATACCCAGATCTGGCAGTACGACGGAAATCTTTACGTCCGTACCCGGCAGGATTTCCAAACTGCATTCGATAACACCTTGGCTGCCGGCGACGGTACTCGCGTGTACCGCTTACCCGTGACTCCCTTCATCACCCTCTCGCAGATGGGTCAGAAAGTCACCCTCCAACTCGATATTTACTGAGGTAGCGCATGAGCACTCAAGCGGACATTGGACGGCAGACCAAGGTAACCATTCTCGCGGCAGCAATTGCTGTCGCAGCCCTCGGTTATGCCGGATACACCTGGTTCAACAGCCGTCATCAAACCAGCTCAAACCTTGGTGCGATTACCGCTGATGGGAAAGGTGGGGCTACTCAGGAAAGCGAGGCCTATCGCCAGGTCTTGGAGAAATACAACCACAACAACGCCAAACAGGCGGAATCAAACGGGCAGTCTTACATGTCCGTAATGTCAACTACGCAAGCATCTCCAGCCGATGCCTCAAACAAGACAGGCGCGGGCCAGCAGCAGCAACCCCAGGTCAACTATTACTACCAAGCCGCCCCGCAGCAACAACAGCCTGTCGAGCGCAACAAGGAAATGGACAAGCTTGTAGCGCAACAGGTTAGCGCCTTCATGAGCGGGTGGACGCTGAAAACCCATGGTACCGGCACCACTACTCAGGAGCAGGCTTACTCGCAATCCATCAAACCCGCTTCCCTGACTGGAGTAGGCGGTACGGCCGGTAGTCAAGGCGCTGCGCAAACCTCGAATTCGCGCGCCGCCAAGGCGCAGGACCAGGTTGTCGTTGATGGATTTTTCATTACGCCTGCACTGCTTAAAACCGAGCTCGACACTGATGAGAATTCGATGGTTACAGCTGAGGTTCACGGAGGCCGACTTGCCGGCGCACGGGTCTTCGCGATGGGCTACAAGCGTCTGAATGAAACCATCGACATGACCTTCACCTACATGGAATGGAAGGGGCGCAGTTACAAGATCACCGCCAAAGCTGTTGATCCTGAAAGCATGCGTACTGCTCTGTCCGGTGAAGTAAACAACCGCTATTTCAGCCGAATCATTCTACCGGCCCTGGCGCTGGCGATCGGCAAGACGGGCCAGCTTTACGAGCGCTCCGCCTCGGAGAACATCATCACCAGCGAGGGCGCAGTAATCCAGACGTATCCCACTACGCCTAGTGGGAAAGCAGTCGCGGGCACCTTTGCGGGCGGTATTGGCCAACAGGCCGGGCAGGTGCTGGCCAATGACGCCGCAAACATGCCACAGAAACAAGTAATCCGTCCGATCAACTCCACGATCGGTATTCAGTTCGTAGGGCCGGTGCTGGCCAGTGACCAGCTGGAAAAAGACGCGCTGATGGCGAATCAGAAAGCTGAGCTGAATACGCTCGGGCAACCAGGTGGCCAGCCTCAGCAGCAGTACCGCCTCTCACCGAATGCCGCAGGTGCCACCAACTCAAACGGGTTCGGCGGGTACCAGGGTGTCTCGCCAGGATACGGCCAGCAGTACATGGGCCAGCCAACCATCATCGATCCAACTCGCTACTGAGTTAGGGCAGGGGACTTCAGATGACTACACAAGCAGCGGAAGAGTTGGACATTTTCAACGCCGGCGTTAAGCCGGGTAAACAAGCTGAGACGCCGAAAGCTCAGACGCAACAACCTGAGAAAACGCCTCCGGTTAACGCAATCCAGGGCGATCGCAAGAAACGCATTGCCAACTTCGTCAATCGGATCGAGGCCTGGCACTTTTTGGTGTTGGCGGTAGTGCTGGCGGCAGTGTTCGTACTTGTTCCAAAAATGCTTCCAAAGGCGCAAACCAGCGCTCCACAGCAGCCTACTCCCGTTCAACAAGCGGCACCTGTGAGCCAGGTATCGGATGTGCTTGCACCACAAGAGCCAGTAGCACCCGTTGCAGATCCGGAACAGGCGGGTATCACTGTCGAGCAGTTGAATTCGCTTAATGAGCAAGTCCGGAGCCTGGGTGGGATCGTCGTCGGCCTTCAAAAGACCATCGACGAATTGGAGGCCAAGGTTTCTCTCCTTGAAGCCGCCCCCGCAGCGAGCAAAAAGGTGGTGCAGCAACAGGCAGTGCGCCGCCAACCGCAAGCAACACAACCTTCGGCAGTGGCCGGCTATCGCCTGAACACAGTTTATGCAGACCAGGCATGGATCGAGCACGGTGAAAAAACCTTCGTTGTGCAGGTAGGCGATCTCGTAGATGGGGTGAAGATCATTGGCATTGATCCAGTAGCCCGCCGAGTCACCACTTCGCGTGGCGTGATCCGCTGAGGAACCGAAAATGGATCTGGCGAGCATGATCATCTCGGCGGCCAACAGTCTGGTCGCCGCACTTTGGGGGTTGCTCTGGTCCTTGAGCGCACTCGCTGGGATGGTTTACGCCGGTAGCGTTCTGCGTCGGATGCAGCTGGCCACAATCGAGCCCGGCCATCGTCCAATCACCCTCGGGAGCACGTTTGCGGTGCTAGTGATTGGCGCTGCTCTGTTCAACATGCCCGGGATGATCACCGCAACTTGGACCAGCTTCGGCAGCGGTTCAACAACCTACGGTGCCATCTCCTACAGCGGCGCCGAGAATTTCGGCAAGTTCAAGGAAGCTGTAAACGCTGTACTGACCCTGGCAGCTTTTGCAGGGGGTTGTTTCTTCTTCAAGGGCCTGTTGCTTATGAAAAAAGCAGTCATTGAAGGAGAGGGTTCGCAGGGAGCGGACGACGCCGTTTGGCGCGGCCTCACCCACATGATTTTCGGTGCTGCGTTGACCCATGTCGACAAAGTGATCGAGGCCTTTCAGGCCACCTTCAAACTCTATTGGTAACAACACTAGGAGCGTCATCATGAAATTCAAACCTTTCGAGTTCGCTGTCGATGCTGTTCGCCGTGGTCACATCCGTCTGTTGACCAAGGTCGAGGAATACAAAGCCGATCCCGTTCAGCGGGGGATCATGCTCATGGGCGCAGGCCTCACCATGTCAACGCTGTTCGTCACCAAGGCTGCGTACGCGGATGGTCTCGCTGGCATGGCCGAGAAGGGCAGTGAACAGGGCGACTCCATCAAAGACAGCCTCGGTCCAATTTTCCTGGCCGTCGGTTTCGCGTTGGCGTCCTTCGGCGGTTTGAACGCCTGGAAAAAAACTAACGATGAAAACTCGCGCATCACCGGTAAGCAGATCTGGGGGCCATTCCTCTCAGGAGCTGCCCTTGGTGGCACTGGTTTCATGATGACCACTGCCGGCGAGACTGTTGGTATCAGCGGCAGCGAGTTTGGCAAGGTTCCGAACTGACTACGACCACTTGGCAGCCTGAAACATGGCTGCCTTGGAGACTGCATGAGCGACGTGAAACAGGATCAGACAGTACCGGTATCGGGGCTTGGGAAAAACTTCGAGAAGCCAGTTCTGCCGTTGATGGCCATGGCCACAAAAGCGCGCGTGTGGGGCGATGCCACTCCAAACGCTATTGAGCCGAACCCGGCACAACTGACGACCGAAATGCGGGCGACCATCACCCGCCAGGCGCAGGGGCAGTGCTATTTCTGCGGTATACACGCTCGTGCCGGTCATGTTCATAACATCAACCACAACCATCAGGATCTACGGCCGGAAAACCTCCGGCTTGTAGATCCGCTGTGTCATGGGTGGCAGCACCTTGGAGAAATCGATGACGGCGATGCCTTCATTGCGTACCTCCCGGGCTTGTCTCCCCAGGACACGAATCATCTGCAGCGGGCCACTATGATCGCCCTGGAAACCGGGGACGAACAAACAAAGGCGGACGCCAGAAAAATCCTCAATTGGATGGCTTCCCATCGGGAATACACCGAAAAGGCCTGGGGCACCCACTCGCCCAAAATTTTCGCTGAGGCGATGACACGCCTGGGCAAGGTCGACGCCGATGTTAACTCCCTCGTTTTCCAAGGGTTGAGCGTCATCTTCAATCCCGCTCAGTTCAGCCAGGTTGTAAAGGGCTGGGCACAGGATGCGTATGGTGCAGCCCCCACCTCAACGTGGGCCCAGATTCATCATGATGTGATGAACGCGCCGAGCTAAGGAGGCAGCATGGGACTTCTCGATAAGTGCGTGGATGCACTTGAAGGTACCTTGGAGTACCTCGCAAAACACTTCATTCACAAAGACATGACCAGTTACTGCGAACTGGCCACTGCCGTGGGGTTGACCGATGCCGATATCGAGAAATCCCCGGATCTGAAAGATCCCTACACCTTGGTCAATAGCGATTACTCGCTGCTGACAGTATTCGATCTCCAAGGTACCTACCAGATGCTCTCTGAAGCCGAGTTTTCAGAGATGCTGGAGTCCTTGCGAGTCCGCATGACTGGCTATATGCGCGAGAAAGGGCATAGCCTCACGTTCAGCTTCGAGCGTGATCCGGAACGGGCCACCGATGAGTTGATGCGCCTGGCCGAACCGCTACTGAACACTGCGCGGCGCATCGGCTTGAAAAGCGAGGACATCATCCTTGACCGCGTGAAGCGCAACGCTCCGCACTGTGCTTGGGAACAAAACCTGTTGGTTGTGTACACGCACCTGACTTCGTTGAGTAATGAGGAGCAGGATCGCGAGCTCGGCGAGCTGAGCAAGAAGGCATCAAAACACAAGCTCCCGCGACTGGTTTACGGGCAGAACCCTGCATTTGCCCTTGCCGCTCTCAAATATCGGCATGACACGATGATTGAGCGACTCATGGATGACTTCATCTCGTGCGGGGTCGAGGGTAAGAAAGGCATCATGATGAAGCCCCTAAGCGCCCACGAGGCGGCTAAGCGCATCAGGATCATGTTGAACCGCGAAGGTACTTCCCAGAAATTCCGGCCCCAGATCGTGGGTGATCGCTTTATGTTTCGCGGGGCTACCGATGCAAAGGATTTCTCGGAACTTGTGCCGCCACGACTTAGCTATCAGATCTGCAGCAACGATGTGGAGCCCGTAGGCAATTACGTCAAAACGGACAGCCTGTGGCACGGCTCGCTTGCGATGGAGCTTGGTCCACAAGACGTTGTGCACTTCACCAAACTCTTTTCGGCTGTTGGCAAGAAGGATCCGTGGAGGATTCGGTTCGATATCGCACCAGGCGGTCTTGCGATGATGCGCGCCCGCCGATTGATGGTTGGTTTCGTCGGGGTTCTTCCAGACAACAGGCCTATTCGTGATTCCTTCAAAAGGCTGGAGACCATTGCGAAGGATGAAGCCGTGATGTCTATGAAGGTCATGGCTTCTTCCTGGAGTACCACAAAGGCGGACCTCGAGACTCGACTTTCTCGACTGGAAAAAGCCATTCAGTCCTGGGGTACCTGCCAAGTTCAGAAAACGCATGGCGATCCCATGGCCGCGCTAGCTTCCTCGATCCCCGGCTTTACCACCAAAAATACCGCTAACCGACTTCTGCCCCCCCTCAAGGAAGCCATGAACATGTTGCCGCTGCAGCGGCCGGCAACCCCGTGGCCCGACAATGGCTCGTGGATCACGCGAACACCAGACGGGAAGATTTATCCCATAGGTCTTGGCAGCTCGATTCAGGATACCTGGATCGAGCTTGTTTCAGGCATCCCGGGATCGGGTAAGTCGGTTGCAGCTAACTGCATGCACAATGCGACTCTTCATCGTCCAGGTGCTACCCAGCTCCCCTTGCTGACGATTGTGGATGTTGGTCCATCGTCCTCAGGTTTGATCCAGATGATCCAGGATTCGCTGCCAGATCACCGTAAGTCTGAAGCTGCATATCTCAGACTTCAGAACAGCCGCGATTTCGCATCGAATCCATTTGACCCCCAGCTGGGGGCGCGTCAGCCCACTCGCCGCGAACGCGAATACTGCGTCGACTTCTTGAACTTGCTCTGTGCCAGCGTCGCCACTGATGGTCACGGTGGGGCCAAAGCCCGCACGCCTTCCGACTGTGCTGCAGTGAACGAAATGCTCATGACCCTCGTGTATGACGACAAAGCGGGTCGAGGTGCGAATCAGTATGAGGCGGATGTGGTGCCCGCTGTTGACAAAGTGCTTGCCGAGTCAGGCATCAGCGCTGAGCATGACGAGAAGTGGTGGAGCGCTGCAACCTGGTACGAAGTGACTGACATGCTGTTCGCTGCTGGCTATGTGCGTGAATCGACCTTAGCTCACCGCCAAGCGACCCCAGTCCTACCCGACTTCACGGCGATGCTGAACAACGAAGGCGTGCGGCAGACCTTCGGTGAAATCAAAACCGCCGCGGGCGAACCGCTGCTGAAGTACATGAGCCGTTGCTTCACTTTGGCATCGACGACCTACGCCGTATTTTCCGGACGCACCCGATTTGAAGTCGATTCGACGACGCGAGTTATTTCGGTGGATCTCAACGACGTTATCGGATCGAAAACACCTGAGGGGTCGATTAAAACCTCCTGCATGTACATGTTCGCCCGCCACTTGGGGGCGAAGAACTACTTCCTCCGCGAGGAGGACATCCGTCTTGTAGCTCCGCCGCTGTACCTCGACTACCACCTGAAACGTGCCGAGGATGTGGCTTCGCAGCAGAAGACCATTGCCTATGACGAATGGCACAACACCGAAGGCATGGATACCCCAGTACAAACGCTGGTGAAGGACGGCCGTGAAGGCCGGAAGTGGGGTATCCGAATCATGGTGATTTCGCAGTATCTGCGAGATTTCCCGCTCCCCTTGCTCAATGCGGCCACATCGGTCTACGTGTTGCGCGGCGGCAACGTGGATGACGAAAACGTGCTGCGGGAGACCTTCAAGGTATCTCACGAAACGATCCAGCAGCTGCACCTGCAGTGCACGGGCCCAGGGCGCAACGGTGCCAACATGCTCGCTCTGTTTAAGACGAACCAAGGCACGATCACCCAGATTCTGACGAACACAACTGGTCCCCTCGAGCTCTGGGCAATGTCCACCACTCAGCAAGATACGGCGCTGCGAACGGAGTTGTACAAGCGAATTGGTCCTATGGCTGCTCGCCAGGTCCTCGCTAAGCGCTTCCCGCTGGGCACCGCCAAAACTCACATCGAGGCACTCGAATACTCGTCCCAATCCAACACCAAGCTGAGCGTCGTGAAGCAATTGGCAGAGGATCTGGTAACCGAGTACTACACCGACCGAAGCCACCGAGGAGAACACGTATGAAGAACATTTTCCGCATTACTCCTCTGGCCATAGCATTACTGGTCGGGTCCGCTGGCTCTACCCCTGCGTACGCGCTCTGCGACGGCTGTGTCGTTGGGGCGATCGGTACCTCAACAGTTACTTTGACTGGGGCAATCGCCGCTACTACAGCGTCAGTGAGCGCGATGAACCTATCGGTTAGTCAGCTGCTTTACCAAGTTGGGACCGCGACCACGCAAGGGGCAAGCAAAGTAGCTAACACCATTGAGACTGCAGCTCGGGTGCAGCGGGAGTTCGATGCCAACCAGGAGCGCAGCCGTCGGTATGAGAATGCCCGCCAAAATTACTACGTGCCTAACTCTATCTGCAGCGAATCCGGCTCAGGCGGCTTCAATGAGGTTAGAGCGGGGGTTGCTGCAGTAAAAGCTTCCATCCGCACAGGGGGAGGGGGCAAAGCTGCCAGCACTAAAATCAACCAGGCTCTGACTGCCCCCGCACAGCCCCCTTCGATCGATGCGATGCGCTCAGCGAGCATCCATGCGGACTACTGCGATACTGACGATTACGCTGCATATGGTGGCGCCACTGCCTGCCCAGCCGTTTCGACAACGATGCCCGGGGCCGACAAGCGTCTGGATTCGCTGACGATCGGTGCCGGCAAGGATGGAAAGGACCAGGACCTCACATTTACACAGGCACAAACCGACGCAGCCAGGATGTATACCCAAAACTCCGCAAGACGTTCAGTGGCTCCTCAGCTCAAGAAGGGGCAAGCCGAGTCTGACGCAGGCGTCCAGTACATCGGCTTGATGAACCAGTACAACTCAATCATCTCTGCTGCGACCGATCCTCAAGACCAAATGATCGCCGCAAGCCAGCCTCTGGACTCAACGAAGGATCTGCTGAAAGAAGCGCGCTCCTCAAAATCAGCTGAATCCTATTACCAGAAGATCGCTTCTGCAGAAGCTAAACGCACAGGGACAATGTCGGCTCGCGAATTTGAGTACTTCGAAGTCGGGCGCCGTTACGCGAACACTGAGTACCAGGCCGACCTGCAGAACATGACTGGCGATAACCTGGTGCGGGAGCAGATCCGTGTCCAAGCGCAGACCAACTGGTTGCTCCTCGAGCTGCGCAATGATGTGACGCGCGGGAACATCATCAACGGCCTGAACCTGGCCAGCTCCGCACGGCAAGAATTCGAGCCTGTACTGGGCGAAAAATACCGTGCTGTAAATGGACGCATGGGGGGTACCAACTGATGAGTGACGAGCAACAGAAACCTTCCAAGACTGATGACCAACCGCAACCCTCCAAGGTACGTCGAGGGCTATCCATCGGCCTGCACGTGGTGCTTCCGTTCTGGGCCATGCGTCAAACGTATCGGCTGGCAAAGAACGAAGTAGCCAGGTCCAAGGAGCATTTAGGGATCATTCGGCAGCTTTCGGCTGAAGCCAAAGAAACGCTTCGCGACCGCCGCGAGAAGGGCGATGATGAACAGCAGTCGTTCAGCGAGGCGATGAACAGCCGCAAGCCTGGATCGATGTCCATTCCCGAGCTCTATCGCTACTTCCTATCACGCAAGCGCGCCTGCCAACTGGCTGCTCTAGTCCTTGGACTCTTCGCGGCTCTCGGCATCCTGCTAGGGGTTCATTTCGACTCGTCGAAGGGTGTAATCCAGGGCTTGCTCTCGATCGCAACGGCAATGCCGCTGCTCTTTGCGATGGCGCTGAGTGCGCAGCTTCGCCTCTGGCAGCTCAAAACGGAGCGCCTTTCAAAAGCTGAGAAGGGTGGCTTGAAGGACTTTTTCCGGGAAAACCGGAATTGGTTCAGGCAGCTACTTGATCCGGAATACGGTCACGGGAAAGGAGGCCGGCCATGAGGACTCAACACAAAGCGCTTGCAGCGCTTACTGCCATGCTCTGCAGCACCCTCGCTTGGGCAGACAGCACCACACTGGGCGAGATTTCGGAAGCGGCCAAACGCAGTGGCGATAAATCGCGTGAGGCACTTGTATCCATCTATGGCCAGGTCGTGAACAACCCATTAGCCGCGGCCGGCGGAAGTGGCGACACAATCCTCGCGAACATCTTCCAGGTATTCAACAGCGCTTTACTTGTCGTGGGTGCGATGTGGGCTTGCTATATCGTGTTCCGGAAGCTGACGCGCACTGCCCACGATGGCTCTATCTTCGACCGTCAGCAATCCTCTTCGTGGGGGCCGGTGCGACTTGTGTGGGGTGTCGTCTCGTTGGTTCCAACTGCCAACGGGTGGTCGCTTTCGCAGCTGTTGATGCTGTGGTCGGCATCAGTGATGGGTGTTGGTGTGGCCAACCTGGGCGTCGATGCTGCGATCTCCAGTTTTGAAGATGGCCAATCGATGGTCGTGCAGCCAGTCATGCCGTCTACGGCCGCTCTGGCGCACAGCGTTTATGAGGCGAATCTCTGCTTGCACGGCATCAACGCCGGCATCGCTCAAGCCCAAGCAAGCGGTGGACTTGTCATCCCAGGTGGCTACATCCAGCAGACCGCGACGAACAAAGGTTTTATCCTCAAGAACAACAGCTTTGTCTGCGGGGGAGCGGACATCAGCGGCGATCTCACAGCACAACCAGCCTCCACCAACGTCATCAGTGGCACCATCGATGTCGCCGACATCAGGAAGGCGCACCTGGATGCCCTGAAGGCGATGCAGGCCTCCTTGAGCCAGTCCGCTCAGTCATTTGTTAATGCCTCCGTGCAGCGTGCAAATGGTTCGAAAACCGCGTTGCCCGATAGCGAATACGCCATCCAGATCGCTGCACAAACCTACGAAAACTCGGTCAACAAGGTGGCCGGTACCAAACAGGGCGATATCAAGCGGCTTGCTCAAGAGCTCAGCTCGAACATCAGCAAATCAGGGTGGTGGGTACTCGGTGCGTGGTACCAGACATTCGCTCAAGCCAACACCAAGCTTTCTGACGCCATGGCAGCCAAAGCAACCGTGTTCGGCATGTCGACCAGTGGCGACCCTTCAGTCGTATCCGTGTACGACGAAGCCTACGCGGCCTACAAGGCCCAGCAGGAAACAACGTCCTACACGCCTACCGCTGGCACCAGTACCAGTGGCGACTACTCCAAAGGGGTTGTGGGTGCGGATGCCGGCAACATTATCGGCAGTATGTTTGCTGCGCCAGGTCAGCGGATCGTGAACTACCTGATCGATGTCAATGCTGGCGGCGAAGGCCTGGGCCAGCTCAATCCGCTGATCAAAATGAAGAACCTGGGCGACTACACGATGGTTGCGGCCGAGACCGCCATGGGCGCTTACGTGACTGCTAAGGCCATCGAGAAGGTGAAAGATGGGTGGAGCGTCGCCGGCGTATTCGCCAAGGTGGCAAACGCGGTTACATCGGTGGGAGATGCTTTGAGCGGTGTGCTTGAAGGGGTATCGCCTTTCATCATCGGCCTCGTTCTGGCGATGTTTATCCTGGGTGGTACGCTCTCCACCTATCTCCCCATGGTCCCGTTCATCATCTGGTTCGGCGCAGCTGTCAACTGGTTAGTGGTGGTTGGCGAGGCGATCATTGCAGCACCGCTGTGGGCCTTCACGCATTTGGGCAGCGAAGGGGAGGGCATGGGCCACAAAACCTCTCATGGCTATATTTTCCTGCTGAACGTGATGATCCGTCCTGCGCTAATGGTTGTCGGGTTCTTCCTAGGCGGGGCTGCGCTCATCGCAGGGGGGACATTGCTCAATCAAGGCTTTGGGATCGCCCTGGCCAACGCACAGTTCGATTCTGTGACTGGGTTGTTCTCGATCATCTTCTTCTTGGCTATCTACTGCGGCATGTGTTTGACCTTGGTTCACAGCTGCTTCAACCTGATCTTGATCGTTCCCGATCAGGTCATTAACTGGGTCGGTGGTCACGCAGCAGCATCGGTTGGCCGTGAGGACAACGAAAGAATGCGCAACGCAATGAACATCTTCGGCAGCCGCCTCGAGCACTTGATGCCCAAGGGCGGAGCAGGGGGCGATAACAAGGTCAATAAGGGAGGCGATGGGATCAAGGGATGATCAAATCGGGGGCCTTCGGGCCCCTTATCAATTGAGCATTGACCTGTCAATGGGTCATGGTAGAATGAACCTAACCTAATTCCGTATTGTGTATCTCATACGGACTTTTGAGGGGATCGATATGAATATTATCTGGTGGGTCCTTCGTCCTTTTTACTGGCTCGGTCTGTTGCCAGTGATAGCCGTATTCCTGGTTGCCTGTGTCCAGTTCTCCAGGGACACCGATGTATCGCTGGGGATCATGGCCATCGCGCTGGTTTATTTCGGGATCGGCTACCTGCTGTTCGCGGTAGCTCCACGCTACTTCAAATCGCGCCTCGATCGCATGGTCGAGAAGGTCAAGCTGACGGGCTTCAACCCCAGCCACGAAGCTGTCTCGGTAATGTTCAACCGCTATGTCGGCTTCGATGCCGCCGCGAAGAAGGCCTTGTACGTCGACGTCAATCTGAACAGCGCGACGGTTATTGATTTCGATCAGGTGTCCAGCTGGGAGCTGGTACCCGATAAGAGCCCACACCTGCTGTTCAAATTGGTGACCCGCGTGCCGAACTTGCATGAGATCGGGGTACGCATCAAGGCGAACCAGTTTGGTGCCTGGAAGTCGGATATGCACTCTCTGTTCGGCTGACCACGAAATTCAAAGGAATTGATGTTTTATGAACCTGAAAATGACTGCCGCCGCATGCGTTGTCATGGGCCTCCTGACTGGATGCAATGACAAGGAACCGTCCGCACCTGCATCTGCTCCTGTGCCTACGCCTAAGCAAGGCCAGAGTGAGCAGACCCAGCCTGTGGAACCGGCAAAACCAGCACAGGTGATCGACACTTCTGTCCCGCTCAACCAGTACCAGGACTTGGCTCGAAACAATGGCCAGCCACTGACCTACCTGGTGCTGGCAAAGGCCCCTGGTGCCACGACGGAAGACAAGATGGGCTACCTGTCCCCCGACTACCTGGCCACCAACGACTCGTTCAAGCGCAAGGACATCGAAGCGGC
This sequence comes from Pseudomonas sp. NBRC 111127, assembly GCF_001320345.1. Classification (NCBI taxonomy): domain Bacteria; kingdom Pseudomonadati; phylum Pseudomonadota; class Gammaproteobacteria; order Pseudomonadales; family Pseudomonadaceae; genus Pseudomonas; species Pseudomonas sp. NBRC 111127. Next base: position 19,252 of record NZ_BCBD01000072.1, read on the forward strand.
ACAGTGGCCTGCCTTCGAGGCATCGCTGAAAACCTATGCCGCGAATGACTACTACTCGCTGCCGATTTCTGGTTTTGGGGTATCGAGCGCACTGAGCATGCAGAACATTTCGGTCGGTCCATACGATTTCAGCACGCAGTCTTTCCCCCTGACCAGCTATGGGCAGTACTGCTGGGCCAATCCGGTTCGTAATGCCCAAGGAATGAACCTGCAAGTTAAGCCATCGGCGTTCCCATGCAGCTTGGAAGTCAAAGACCCAGCACAGGCACGGGTCATCGAGGAAGCCAGGGCCAAAGGCAGCATTGACCTGCGAGGCACTTTGTATCTGTACATCCCCGAAGCCGATGGCAACACCGCAGTAGGTCAGGTCGTGCGCGGCTCAATCGACCTGGTCAACCAACAAACCAATCAGGTTATGGCGAACTTCACCATGTGACGATCTAAAGCGAAGGAGGTGGCCTATGAAGCAACTTGTGACTCGCGAGCCGTGGTGGGCTCAACCGCCCAAACCCGGGCAAAGTGACAAAGACTGCACGTGGGGCTACCTCGAGCGCTTCGACGACGGGTCGTTCTCGTTCGATCAGGCCAATCGCCCAAGCGATGAAGAAATTCAAAACCGAAAGGGATGCCGAGTGCCGCCGCACTCTACGTCGCCCTCGACCGGGATTTTACAAGGCAAGGAGACTTCGATGAGTGCGAACTCGATCCAAGAATGGCAAGGCGTCCTGCAGGACATTGCTGAACAGAAACGGCATCGCCTGACGGGCAGCGAGTACAAGGAGGTCATCGCCGCGATCGAGGCGCAGCCTAAGGACATCGAAAGCCTGCACATAGCTCGTCAACTGGTGGCCAAATTGGCTCAGCACCAGGGCCATGAATCCGAAGCCCCCTTTCGTGATGAAAGCCTGAACCGAGTGTTCAATGTAGAGAAGATGCCTGCAGCACCTGCAGAAGGCGACGAGCGCCTACGCGAGCGCGTCATTGCCGGTACCACGATCTTCAAGTCTCGGGAGTTCGATCACACATCTGAGCCATCGAAGCTCAATGATCGCGGCGAGCCTGGCCGACTTGTACACGGGAAACGCCTTGACGTATTTCACAACACCGAAGGCCCCGGCGATAAATTCGAAGTCTTTCAGGTGCGTACCTCCACGCACATTCCGTACAGCACCGGCATTCCTGGTAAGCCAGTCGACGGCGAGCGTAAGCCTCATGGGGTGTTCCATAGCTTCGAAGAAGCAGGCAAAAGCATCGACAAGACGGTGGGGGTGGTGAGGCACTCTGAGATGATCAGACAACGCCAGGCCGAGCACGGTATCCACTGGAAGGAAGCACCACCTGCACCGAAACCCCGGGCTCCGCGGCCGGCATAAACATCCATGAGAGGGCCGCGGCCCTCTCGTTCATTTGGAGCAAGCGTGTGATTCTTCAATTCAAGTTTTTCAACACCGAACAACAGGAAACAGCTCTTTTCCAGACTGAAATCGACCTGAACGGGTTGGTAGCTGTCGCAGAGTCAAAACGCGCAATGATTCAAGAAAAGGGCAAGGCCTTCGCGCAGAGCGCTGTGCCATTCTGGGCCGGCGAGATGGTGAAAGCTATCGAAGAGAACGATGAGCAGGCGATCAACCGGCATGCCATTCAAGCCGCGATGGCGGCTTGGTTGGCTGATTCGGTTTTCGACGGTGCTACCAAAGCTGATTACGAGTCGAGTTACCTAGAATTTAACGTCCACCCATTGGGTATGGTCGTTCTGAATCGGCACCCGATGGCAAGGTATAAGGCGCCTCCTGGGGCGCCTTCCAATTAAAGGATGATGAAGGGGCAGGCCGAGCTGTGGCAGACGGTCGTGCCCCTGGCTTGCACTGGCTCCGCTCGATCGATGTCGATGTGGCCTTGTCCGACCGGGACTGCACAGATCACCCCGTCGACCATGATCAACGCACTTGATTGGCAAGCCTGATCTGTGCGGGCCTGAAGCAGATGGGAGTACGCCTGCTTGATGTCCTGAACGCCCTGCAGAAGAACGCAGCGATGAGTATTCATGATTGTCCCCTCACGCTGCGCCGGCAATTTCTGCCGCACGCCGAGTAACGATGATCACTGGAATGGGAAGGGAACGCTCATCCCGCACTATCAGGGCTTTGTTCTGGCTGAACATAGCGGTGTCCAGCTGACGGCGGGCAAGCATTGACCCGATGCTTGACTGAGTGGACTGGATAGTTTTGCCATTACAGGGCACAACCAGGGATTCACCAGGCTTCAACTCAGCCAGGCCTTGAGAAACATTCCTGCACGAGATTTTGAGTTCCATTTCTTGCTCCTAGAGATGGGGTAGCCGCCCCGTTAAACATTGCGCATACGTACGTACGTATTTATAATAGACCCTGTCGCATGGCTTGTCAGCCAGAAATGACAAATCCCTAGAACCAATTGGCATCAACACTCACGGAAGGAGAGCGGTATGAAACGAGCAATCGCGGGAAGTACGGGGTTAGGCCTGTTGCTAGTAGCAACAGTCGGCGTGGCAGCCCCAGCCGAGGAGCAGGGCCCAGCCCCCGTTGCAGCGAACATCACCGCCCAGTTCTATGACGTTGCGGAGGAAGCTGTGGACATTCAAGTCCTGCAGCAATCAGCGCTGGCAGCGACAGTGGTGGCGACCGCGCCGGGGGGGCATGTGTGCACCTACGACTTGGTGCAGGCACCTGCTGATTCTCAGGCTCCACATGGCTGGTTGATTGCACACACTAGCTGCAAGTCTTAACGAGACAGAGGAGAGGGAGCATGACTAACCAGACAACCAGTCAGTCCGGCAATGATGGTTGGCAGGAATTCGAACATTGTGGCCAACGCTGGTCTTTCAACGAGGACGAATTGGCCCAGCTCGATGAAGAAGACGGGAGCTTTCACTTTGTGCGTTACCACCGCCTGCAGCAGCCAGACATTGAATGTGTGAAGATACTCATCGACGATATGTGAGCCTTTAGCCCGCCTTGCGCGGGCTGACCCATCCATCATGGCCTATCGTCGCCCTCAATACCTCACAGGAATCCGTATGCAATCCAATAATCATCCCGCTGCGCCTGACAGTTTTGAGCGCTCTCGCCTGGCGGAACTTGTCAAGCTGCATCAGGCTATCGCGGCGCTTGGCCAGGCACCCGACTATATGGCGGTGATTGAGCAGCGCTCAGCGCTGTATGACAGTGTGCGCGAGCTTCACCCCACGCTGGTAAGTACCGAGGAAGCTTCTGCTCTTAACTTGCTGATTGGCTCAATGGCCGAGACGCGCAGGGAAACGCTTGGCGTTTGAAATCGTAACCTTCTCCAGCCTGGTGTCACTGCCAACACCAAGCGCGGGCTGCAGCGCCTCTAGGGGGTGGCACTGGAGTGCCGGCGCAGAGTCAGGTAGCAAGCTTCTTTGCCCTATAGAGATCCTGAACTCGTGAGGCTGATACCCCAGCAAGTTTGGCCAATAACGTGTGGGGAATAACACCGAGGAGGTGGTCATACCTCGCTGCTCGGGAGACCCGCTCGTAAGGCTTCACACCAAGAAAATCCCGACGCTTCTCAACGACGCTGTAGGGCACACCCACGATGCGGCTGATCTTAGCGATCGACATGCAGTGCAGAAGGGATTCGTAGCCCAGCAAGGGGCCATGGCTGTCCTGCAGAGGGGCGACCTCACTGGGCTGCAGCAGCGGCGCAACAGGTGCAAACCCCAAAGACTCTCTCGCTTGCTGCACGGCGTCTAGGTGCACACCAGACACTCGAGCGATGTCCTGGTCGCTAACGAAGCCGAATAGTGGCTTGTAGGGCCTCAGAGGGTGTCCAATGGGTAACCTCTGCTCCCGCGGCTTAGGCCTGAACACCGGCAAGATTCCTTGCGACTCCCGGTAGTTTTTCACCATGTGGGACGATACACCGCATCGAGTAGCAACAGAGCGATCGGAAATCACGCCCAGAAGATGCGTATAAGGGGCAATAGCCTGGGCAACGGTGTAGGCCGGCAGCCCGTACGCTTCACGCCGGCGTTTGATGGCATGCCTCGAAGTGCCCACCTGAAGGGAGAGGTGAAGATCCTTCATGGTGCCCAGCAGGTGGTCATAGTCACGGGGTTTCCCGATCGCAGCCGGATTCACGACCTTCGGCGCGCTTGCATCCATTCAATGCTCCAACACTTGCTCTATGCCGCCTGCGCATCTGATCAGCAAATGCCCGAGCCAGTTGTGCGGCAAAAGGAACATGTTACCAGTCCTTCAACAAAGAATTCATACAGGCCTTTGGGCGGACGCGGTGATCTTTCTGACAGTCCAGCACTCCACCCTGAAGGGATGTCCCCGAAAGTGAGGTGGCAGAACATGCAACCACCCAAGGTACCGAATCCGGCATGGATCGCTCCGCACCTGGTCACGCTGACGACTCGGCCCCCGGAAGGAGAATGGAGGTATGAGATCAAGTACGACGGGTATCGTCTGATGACCCGGATCGATGGTGGCCAGGTGCAGCTTTTTACCAAGAACGGTTTTGACTGGGCCGATCGCATGCCACTGCTTGCCAAAGACCTCCGCCGTCTGGCTGTACATTCAGCCTGGCTTGATGGCGAGGTCGTGATCCAGGAGGACGACGGTCGACCGGCCTTCCAAGCCTTGCAGTCTGCGTTCGCCACTCGAGCGACCGATGACCTGGTCTACGTGGCCTTCGACTTGCTGTACCTCAATGGTGCGGATCTTCGGGGTGAAGCCGTTGAGCTAAGGCGGCAAGTCCTCGAGGCGCTGCTCGAGCATTGTCCGCTGCAGCGGGTCCGCTTCTCTGCAGCCTTGGATGCAGACCCTTTGCAACTGCTTGCCAATGCCTGCCGGATGAACCTTGAAGGCATCGTAGGCAAGCGAGACGGTAGCCGCTACAGCAGCACCCGGGACGGCGCCTGGGTGAAGCTTAAGTGCGGCAGTCGACAAGAATTCGTCATAGCCGGTTACACACGCGCTGCAGGTGGCATTGGATCGCTATTGCTGGGACTGCATGACGACGATGGCCAGCTGGTCTACGCAGGGAAAGTTCGTTCTGGCTTCAGCGGGCGCACTCTGGAGGCTCTGCGGGTTGCTCTCGCACCGCTTGTGCAGGATCGCCCCTCTCTTGCCGACCCACCTCGAATGAAAAGCGCAGGGGTTGTTTGGCTAGCCCCGCACCAGGTGTGTGAAGTGAAGTTCGCTGAGATTACCCCTGCCGGAAAGGTCAGGCACGCGGTGTTCGTCGGGCTCCGCGATGACAAGCCGGCCGACGCTATAAGCCTGGAGAGCGACAGCGAGCCGGTATGAGCGGACGTTTTGAGGCGTCCTGGGAGGTGGGTTTGTATCAGGTGGATATCGAGGCCGAGGCCTGCGTGATCCAGTGCGAGATCACAAACCTGGTTACAGCAGAACCTCAACCTGGTGCCTGGTCAAGTGATTGGGATGCCGAGGGATACCACGAACTTGAGTTCAGGGTGGTATCTGGTCAAGCGTTCGATACGGATGGCACATCCGTGGATCTTGGACGCAATGGCTGCGCTGAGCTTGCAGAACGCTACGCTGAGTACATAGAGGCCGAGCTGTGGCGTCACCTCAATGCGCAACAACTGACCGGTTAGGGTCAGCGTCTGCAAGCCGGCGGCGGCAGTTTAGAAATGAATTTGCTTGAACTGCGCGATTTGTCCTTTCTCAAGCATACGGACTGCCCCGCTGGTTTGGGGGCGAAGGTACTTGAGATCTTTTACATCGATTTTGAGCTTGCGAGCGGCCTCATCCCAATCTGCAGTAGCCAAGTTCAAAAGCAGCAAGGTGCCGGCATTTTTGATGAAGTCTGAGCTGAAATGAGCCGGGGACTGTCCAGCAAGGAGGATCGACAAACCGAATTTTCGCATTTCAGTAACGATGATGTTTATGGGGTTACTGACATCTTCATCGTTGAATTTTTTTGATTCATCGAGAACTACTAAACGACGAAGTTTCCCCCCTGACTCACCCCGCTGCATCATCTCGCGAATGATTGATCGGAGGCGAAAGCGAACGAACATTTTAAGTTCGTCTTCTGATTGAGCCAAGGGTTTCAAGTTGTAGCGACGAACCCTCGCATTACCAAAGGGAGGAGGATTGGGATTGAATACACCGGTTGCATGCAGATTTTCCAAGCGTGTAATCACGCTCAACACAACGTCTTTACTGTGATACTTGATGGCATCCTCAAACTCATGCCCGGTTTCAATATTATTCAGAAACGTCTTGTGAGCCTCCTCCGCTTTGTCCTTCGCTGCATTGAGTCGCTTTTGCTGCGCCTCCATATCGGAATCATCGCCGCGTGCTTTTGCCTTTGCGAGCTCCGTGCGGCGTTTATTCACTGCCGACATACACCGGCAGTACTCCTCAAAGCAACTCAAGGCTTTCTTCCCATCGCCACTGTCGTCGACGCCCATCCAGAGTGATCGCAATTTTCGCTTCGCGAGTCGAATCACATCAGGAAGGGTGGGATAGACTCCACGAAGCTCATTCCACTGCTTGGTCTGAATGATGTGGCGAATTTCATCCTCAGTCGCTTCTCGACGCACCCAGGTGCGCGGCTCGCCAGGCAAGATTCCCCGAGCAGTATAGGCGTCTGTGAGGAGGTGGCGAAGCACGCCTTCCTGGTTGCCTCCGAGCTTTCTGGATGTCGAGTTGATTGACTCGATAACGTCGTTCACTGCCCGACGGACACCGCCATAATGTGGGTCAGTATTCAGAATGAGCGGGTTGAATCCAAAGCGCGACGACTCGCTGAACATCACCGTCTCAGCACCAGGGATCTCGATGTCGCCGTGATAATCGAAGATATCAATTTCAACATCTTCATTCATGTTGGTCACGAATTCGCGGATCCAGTGCGTTTTACCAGCACCAGAAGTACCAGCCACGCCGACATGATGATTAGATACGCGATCCTCAGACCACACGACGGGTAACTCAACATTGTCTTTTTTGAGTTTCCAGTAGTCATTCCCCAATTTGATAGCTGTGGACATATATTCTCCTTAGTCGTCGAAGGCTTCTTCGGGGATGTCTAAATCATCCGCTTCGTCACCAAGCAACTCCTCAAATTCGTCTTCTTCACGTACCTGATGGTAATACCCAGTCAAACCTTGAGCTTCGGCAGCGTGCACAGCTTTGCGGGCCGCTTGGAACAATACGATGCCGCGCTGCTCTGGGGTTACTTCAAATCGGGTAATTCCATCCAAGTGCGTCGCAGTGGCCACGACTTCATCAAGGATAGGATCATCAAGTTTCGGATAGTAAGCTGATTCGACTCTGCGCAGCTGAGCCGTAATATAGTCAACCGAATGGTGATCAGTGGTGCTGATCTTCTCTGCGCTGTGAGGCAGTCTCGAATATTCCGGACGTTCAATTTGAAGGAACCGGTTAATTCGGGCAGATAGTTTGCTAGTTTTTTTGTGCTCATCCGGGATGTAGAAACTAGAACTCGGCACGACGCTATCTTTGAAGATGACCATGCCTTCGCCCGCTTGGAGCTTTTTCAAGTCAGGCAGCTCGATCTTGTTGCGCTTTTCAATATTGGCTCCCGCTTGGGCGCGGAAGGAGGATTGCATGGCACCGGAGCTTTCGTCATACCCACCCAGGACACTGTAATACCCTTCACCACCAGCCTTGCGGATGAAGTCATAGGTGTCCTCGGGGTCTTCCAGTGCGAGCACCCACTTAACCTTGGTGTTGGCCAGCATCGAGGCGGCTTCGTCAGCTGCCTCGCCACGTTTCAGACCTTGCATGTCCTGAACTGCCGCAACCATCATGAAGCCCAGACTTCGAGCTTGTGCGAACATTACAGCGATCCCGGCCGCGAAGTAGTACGCCAGCTCATCACTGATGATGAGGTAGGGGTTGGGCGCATTGGTCGCTTTTGTATCCAACACCTGCTCTTTCGTCCCCT
>NZ_BCBD01000073.1:0-27159 GCF_001320345.1 Pseudomonas sp. NBRC 111127
CACGTAGACCGTGCGACCGCGAGGGCAGTAGCGAATCGCATTTGACACCAGGTTCGAGACGGCTCGTTGAATCATCAGGCGGTTACCGCGCACCACGTCATCACTGCCAGAGATCTGCAGCTGGATCTCGCCATCCTCTGCCGAAATGCTGAAGAGATCACACACCCGCTGAACTTCATCGACCAGGGACACAGGTTCGAACTCCACCATGGATGCCGGATGACTGACCTGAGCGAGGAACAGCATGTCGGAAACCATGCGGCTCATGCGGTCCAGCTCTTCTGTGCACGACTCCAGCACTTCCCTGTACTCGGGAAGGGATCGCTCTCTGGTCAGTGCAACTTGGGCTTTACCCATCAGGTTGGATAGCGGCGCTCGCAGTTCGTGAGCAAGATCGTCAGAAAACTGCGAGAGCTGCTGAACCCCGTCATCCAGGCGAGCCAGCATGATGTTGATACCGTCGGCGAGCTCTTTGAGTTCTGCTGGCATTCCATTAGTCGGCAGACGATGGTCAAGACTCTCGGTGGAGATCTTCGAGGCGACTTTCAGGAACTTGGTCAGAGGCAGCAGACCTCTGCGTACGGTCCACCAGCCGATTGCGAGGATCAGCGCGATGATGAGCGGGGAAATCATCAGGGCCCAGGTGAGCAATGCATCAAGCAGCGCTTCATTGGACGACTGGTCCATAGTCATGTACACGCTGACTTCGGTTCCGTCGCCCAAATTCATGGTGCGAGAAGCTGTCAGCAAGGGGCGGTCCTGGGTGTCGCGCCACTCATGTTCCTTCGGCTGTGCGGATGGTTGAAACTTGTGCACCTCCACGTTGACCTGCTTCGAGCCAATCGAGAGCAGGGGCGTTTCACTCTGCGCCGACTCGAAAATGCTGACGTACAGGTTGTTGTGGCCCATCACCAGATCCACAAGCTGATGTGCGTCTGCGTTGACTCCTGAGATGTCGGAAATCATGGACAGGTTGTGAGCCATGCCCGCCATCTTCACTTCCAGGTCACTGCGGGCATTTCGCTCTAGCGCCTGACCCACCATCAGATACCCGAAGGTGGCGAACAGAAGCAGCAACGCTGCGCTCATCAACCCCACCTTTAATCCCAGCTTTGCAGCCAGGCTGAATGGCCTCATGCGCGTTCCTCAAAAACGTACCCTACGCCACGAAGCGTGTGAATGAGCTTGGTTTCAAACGGGTCATCGATCTTTGAGCGAAGGCGCCGGATAGCGACATCGATGACGTTGGTATCGCAGTCAAAATTCATGTCCCAGACCAACGAAATGATCTGAGAACGAGTCAGCGCTTCGCCCGTCCTGCTCATAAGCAGGTGCAGGAGCGTAAATTCCTTTGTGGTGAGATCGATGCGTGTGCCAGCGCGGAAAACCCGATGGCGCACTGAGTCGAGTTCCAAGTCGGCAATTTTCAGCGAACTCTTCTCGACTAATTCATCACCACGCCGCTGCAGCGAACGGATTCGAGCGAGCAGCTCCGGGAATTCGAAGGGTTTGACAAGGTAATCGTCGGCTCCGCCATCCAAGCCTTTGAGCTTGTCGTTGATGCGACCACGAGCGGTCAGCATGATGATGCGGACCCGGCTGGTTTTCCTGATGGTTTCCAAAAGGTCCCAACCGTCGATGCCAGGAAGGTTTACGTCCAGCAGAACCAACGAATAGACGTTAGTATTGAACAAGTGCAGGGCGTCAACACCATTGTGCACGATATCTACGACATACCCGCTTTCGGATAGGCCCTGCTGAAGATATTCGGCAGTTTTAATTTCGTCTTCCACAACTAGAACGCGCATAACTTATCTCAAGGTGTGAGGAAGGAATTGGCCTAATCCGCCAAGACTGTGGTTGCAGGCAGTTTGAAGGTTCGGCTGAGTGCATGACATCTGGTAGTCGCTACCTCTGTCCATACGCCGGGGTCACCTGAGGACGCTTGAATCTTAACGCGAAGACGCTGGCCGCGGCGAAATCCTACAAATTTGTAATGTAGCCGCAAGATTGCTGACAGTCATGACGGCTTTCCCTACTGAGCTTAGCGGATTCTGTGGCTTGCAGCGGTTATCAGTCCTCAGGACTGACAGGAGGATTCGGCCGAGAGGGGTGGCGTTTCTGCCAAGCTGCTCAGCATTTATGGCGTTCAATCCTACAAGCTCAAGCTCCGAGTGGTAGCAAGCCACCGATCGTTCGCCCCTTTGATAACGGGCTTAAACCGGCCAGCATGCATGGCTTTTCATCTTAATTGGGCAAGAATAATTACTTTACAATCTATTACATGTCCAAATTGTAATTTCACAATCATCTTGTCGTTAGCCGCTTTTGCTAGTTTAAGAACAGCACACAGGCAGCGCTGCTTTGGGCCAGTCTCATCTGAAGCAGCATGGCGGGAGTAACGATACCCTGCTCACGCCAATGCATTCACCTTGGAACCATACGCTCCTTTGGTAAGGTGAATTTTAGCGCCCCGCCATGGGCGCTTTTTTATTAATGGACTTCTCATGAAAACAACTATATCGGCTATTGCCGCGTTCATGCTTTTCTCTGCACTGTCGACAAATGCCCAAAGTAGCGTTCAGATCAACGACGATCTTGAGCAGTCTGCCAGGAAGGCTACAGAACGCTATGCACAGAGCGTGAAGAAACCCATGCCCGAGCTTGAAGATTACGCATACGGTATGGATTTGGACGTTGGCAAGTTGGTGTACGTCTCGCCTAGCGTGCGGTACTGCGGGAATGTGAGAAGCATGATGACTTACGAGGATTCCAAGGGCGAACTGCACATGGTTCGCTACCTCGTGAAAGGTGAGTGCATCAACAGCCGGTAAGCGGTGACCGAGTGCTTTCCTCTACACCCGACTCAAAGCAACTCGATGCCCAATCGCCTTAGAAGTAGGGCAAATCCTCCGAAGCTCGCCATGGTGATGAGGATGCTGGAGATAAGTGTTGGCCAGAATCCCAACTTGGGCAGCAGTGCCGGAAACGCGATAAACATCGGCAGCGTTGGAATCACATACCAGAACGTGTACCAGGCATGATTGGAAATCTTCTCCATGCTCTGGTTCTCCAAGTAGAGCCAGATGAGCGTCAAGACGGTGACCAATGGCAGGGCGGCAACCAAGCCGCCCAGCTTGTCACTGCGCTTTGCCAGCTCAGACACGATAATCACTATCGCGGCAGTGACCAGGTACTTCGTAATGATCCAAGCCATCGCTGAACCTACTTGAGCTAGTGGAGTGGATCTCCTGGGATCATTCGCCAGGCACTCACGACGTGCTTGGGGGAACCGCAGAATTCGGAAAAAATCGTACGCTAAGCTAACGGTGTTCTCGTGACAGCTCTTTGACTAGGCTTTCTAAGGGGTCGTCTCAGAAAACGGAAAATAAAGCACGCTAAGGCATAGCCGAACCTGCCAAGCTTGCTCCACCCTGTAGTGACGCGATCAGCGGGCAGGAAACGTTCCCCCTTCGCGCATGGCAGGCGCACACCAACTCAGACAGCACGGCCTCCATGCGCGCCAGGTCAGCCATTTTCTCGCGCACGTCCTTGAGCTTGTGCTCGGCCAGACTGCTGGCTTCCTCGCAATGGGTGCCATCCTCCAGCCGCAGCAGCTCGGCGATCTCATCCAGGCTGAAGCCCAGCCGCTGGGCTGATTTCACGAAGCGCACCCGCGTTACATCCGCCTCGCCATAGCGGCGGATGCTGCCATAGGGCTTGTCAGGCTCCAGCAACAAGCCCTTGCGCTGATAGAAACGGATGGTCTCCACATTGACCCCGGCCGCCTTGGCGAAAACGCCAATGGTCAGGTTCTCCAAATTGTTTTCCATATCGCTTGACTCCGTACATGAGTACGGAAGTAAGGTTACGCTATCCAATTTCAATTCGAAAGGACAAGCGCATGTCTGAACCAAAAACCGGGCGCGGCGCGCTCTTCACTGGAGGGCTTGCCGCCATCCTCGCCTCGGCTTGCTGCCTCGGGCCGTTGGTTCTGATCGCCTTGGGGTTCAGCGGCGCTTGGATCGGCAACTTGGCGGTGTTGGAACCCTATCGCCCCATCTTTATCGGCGTGGCGCTGGTGGCGTTGTTCTTCGCCTGGCGGCGCATCTACCGGCAGGCAGCGGCCTGCAAACCGGGTGAGGTCTGCGCGATTCCCCAAGTGCGAGCTACTTACAAGCTCATTTTCTGGATCGTGGCCGCGCTGGTTCTGGTCGCGCTCGGATTTCCCTACGTCATGCCATTTTTCTACTGATCGGAGTTCACCATGAAGAAACTGTTTGCCTCCCTCGCCCTCGCCGCCGTTGTTGCCCCCGTCTGGGCCGCCACCCAGACCGTCACGCTGTCCGTACCGGGCATGACCTGCTCCGCCTGCCCGATCACTGTCAAGAAGGCGATTTCCAAGGTCGAAGGCGTCAGCAAAGTTGACGTGACTTTCGAGACACGCCAAGCGGTCGTCACCTTCGACGATGCCAAGACCAGCGTGCAGAAGCTGACCAAGGCAACCGCAGACGCGGGCTATCCGTCCAGCGTCAAGCAGTGAGTCACTGAAAACGGCACCGCAGCACAACGGACGTCATTGTCTGGCGCCACAAACGATAAAGGATCTGTTGCATGACCCATCTAAAAATCACCGGCATGACTTGCGACTCGTGCGCGGCGCACGTCAAGGAAGCGCTGGAAAAAGTGCCAGGCGTGCAGTCGGCGCTGGTGTCCTATCCGAAGGGCACAGCGCAACTCGCCATCGTGCCGGGCACATCGCCGGACGCGCTGACTGCCGCCGTGGCCGGACTGGGCTACAAGGCAACGCTAGCCGATGCGCCACTGGCGGACAACCGCGTCGGACTGCTCGACAAGGTGCGGGGATGGATGGCCGCCGCCGAAAAGCACAGTGGCAACGAGCCCCCGGTGCAGGTAGCGGTCATTGGCAGCGGTGGAGCCGCGATGGCGGCGGCGCTGAAGGCCGTCGAGCAAGGCGCGCAGGTCACGCTGATCGAGCGCGGCACCATCGGCGGCACCTGCGTCAATGTCGGCTGTGTGCCGTCCAAGATCATGATCCGCGCCGCCCACATCGCCCATCTGCGCCGGGAAAGCCCGTTCGATGGCGGTATTGCGGCAACTGTGCCTACGATTGACCGCAGTAAGCTGCTGGCCCAGCAGCAGGCCCGCGTCGACGAACTGCGGCACGCCAAGTACGAAGGCATCCTGGGCGGTAATCCGGCCATCACCGTTGTGCACGGTGAGGCGCGCTTCAAGGACGACCAGAGCCTTACCGTCCGTTTGAACGAGGGTGGCGAGCGCGTCGTGATGTTCGACCGCTGCCTGGTCGCCACGGGTGCCAGCCCGGCGGTCCCGCCGATTCCGGGGTTGAAAGAGTCACCCTACTGGACTTCCACCGAGGCCCTGGCGAGCGACACCATTCCCGAACGCCTTGCCGTAATCGGCTCGTCGGTGGTGGCGCTGGAGCTGGCGCAAGCCTTTGCCCGGCTGGGCAGCAAGGTCACGGTCCTGGCGCGCAATACCTTGTTCTTCCGTGAAGACCCGGCCATCGGCGAGGCGGTGACAGCCGCTTTCCGTGCCGAGGGCATCGAGGTGCTGGAGCACACGCAAGCCAGCCAGGTCGCCCATATGGACGGTGAATTCGTGCTGACCACCACGCACGGTGAATTGCGCGCCGACAAACTGCTGGTTGCCACCGGTCGGACACCGAACACGCGCAGCCTCGCGCTGGACGCAGCGGGGGTCACTGTCAATGCGCAAGGTGCCATCGTCATCGACCAAGGCATGCGCACGAGCAACCCGAACATCTACGCGGCCGGCGACTGCACCGACCAGCCGCAGTTCGTCTATGTGGCGGCAGCGGCCGGCACCCGTGCCGCGATCAACATGACCGGCGGCGATGCGGCGCTCGACCTGACCGCAATGCCGGCCGTGGTGTTCACCGATCCGCAAGTGGCGACCGTGGGCTACAGCGAGGCGGAAGCCCACCACGACGGGATCGAGACCGACAGCCGCACCTTGACCTTGGACAACGTGCCGCGTGCGCTCGCCAACTTCGACACACGCGGCTTCATCAAGTTGGTTATCGAGGAAGGCAGCCATCGGCTGATCGGCGTACAGGCGGTCGCGCCGGAAGCGGGTGAACTGATCCAGACGGCGGCTCTGGCCATTCGCAACCGCATGACGGTGCAGGAACTGGCCGACCAGTTGTTCCCCTACCTGACGATGGTCGAGGGGTTGAAGCTCGCGGCGCAGACCTTCAACAAGGATGTGAAGCAGCTTTCCTGCTGCGCCGGGTGAGAAAAAGGAGGTGTTCAATGAACGCCTACACGGTGTCCCGGCTGGCTCTTGATGCCGGGGTGAGCGTGCATATCGTGCGCGACTACCTGCTGCGCGGATTGCTGCGCCCGGTGGCGTGCACACCAGGCGGCTACGGCTTGTTCGATGACGCCGCCTTGCAACGGCTGTGCTTCGTGCGGGCGGCCTTCGAGGCGGGCATCGGCCTCGACGCGCTGGCGCGGCTGTGCCGGGCGCTGGATGCGGCGGACGGCGACGAAGCGGCCGCGCAGCTTGCCCTGCTGCGTCAGTTCGTCGAGCGTCGGCGCGAAGCGTTGGCCGATCTGGAAGTGCAGTTGGCCACCCTGCCGACCGAGCCGGCACAGCACGCGGAGAGTCTGCCATGAACAACCCCGAGCGCTTGCCGTCCGAGACGCACAAACCGATCACCGGCTACCTGTGGGGCGGACTGGCTGTGCTGACTTGCCCCTGCCACCTGCCCATCCTCGCTGTCGTGCTGGCCGGCACAACCGCCGGTGCTTTCCTCGGCGAGCATTGGGTCATCGCGGCGCTCGGTTTGACCGGCCTGTTCCTTCTGTCCCTGTCGCGGGCGTTGCGGGCATTCAGGGAAAGAGAATGAGCGCTTTCCGGCCGGATGGATGGACGACGCCGGAACTGGCCCAAGCGGTCGAGCGCGGGCAGCTTGAACTGCACTACCAGCCCGTCGTCGATCTGCGCAGTGGTGGGATTGTCGGCGCGGAAGCCCTGTTGCGCTGGCGTCATCCGACGCTTGGACTATTGCCACCGGGCCAGTTCCTGCCCGTGGTCGAATCGTCCGGCCTGATGCCTGAAATCGGCGCTTGGGTGCTGGGCGAAGCCTGCCGCCAGATGCGTGACTGGCGAATGCTGGCATGGCGACCGTTCCGGCTGGCCGTCAATGCTTCGGCGAGCCAAGTGGGACCGGACTTCGACGGGTGGGTAAAGGGCGTGCTGGCTGATGCCGAGTTGCCCGCCGAGTATCTCGAAATCGAGCTGACCGAATCGGTCGCGTTTGGTGATCCGGCGATCTTCCCCGCCCTGGACGCCTTGCGGCAGATCGGTGTGCGCTTCGCCGCCGATGACTTCGGGACGGGGTATTCCTGTCTGCAACATCTGAAGTGCTGCCCAATCAGCACGCTCAAGATCGACCAATCGTTTGTCGCCGGGCTCGCCAACGACCGCCGCGACCAAACCATCGTGCACACCGTGATTCAGCTTGCGCACGGGCTGGGCATGGATGTGGTGGCTGAAGGCGTGGAAACATCGGCGAGTCTTGATCTATTGCGACAAGCGGACTGCGACACAGGACAAGGCTTCCTGTTCGCGAAGCCAATGCCGGCGGCGGCATTCGCCGTCTTCGTCAGTCAATGGAGGGGTGCCACCATGAATGCAAGTGACTCGACCACCACCAGTTGCTGCGTGTGCTGCAAGGAAATCCCGCTCGATGCCGCCTTCACCCCGGAAGGCGCGGAATACGTCGAGCACTTCTGCGGGTTGGAGTGTTATCAACGCTTCGAAGCGCGTGCCAAGACAGGGAACGAAACCGATGCCGATCCGAACGCCTGCGACTCGCTACCGTCAGATTGAGGCATACCCTAACTGGATGTCAGGCAGGGCCGCGCCGCTTAGTCAGAATAGAGTCATCTTTCGCATTTTTGACACATGCCTGCGAAGGTCATAGATTTCAGCCTGACAGAAACGGGGTTTGAGGCACAACGGAACAGAAGGAGCACTTAAGCCGCCTTCAACCAAGGAGACATCGTGCAGGGGCACCGCATCGGCTACGTCCGGGTCAGCAGCTTCGACCAGAACCCGGAACGCCAGCTGGAACAGACACAGGTGAGCAAGGTGTTCACCGACAAGGCATCGGGCAAGGACACCCAGCGCCCCCAGCTCGAAGCGCTGCTGAGCTTCGTCCGCGAAGGCGATACAGTGGTGGTGCACAGCATGGACCGGCTGGCCCGCAACCTCGATGACCTGCGTCGCTTGGTACAGAAGCTGACTCAACGCGGCGTGCGCATCGAGTTCCTGAAGGAGGGCCTGGTGTTCACTGGCGAGGACTCGCCGATGGCCAACCTGATGCTGTCGGTGATGGGGGCCTTCGCTGAGTTCGAGCGCGCCCTGATCCGCGAGCGGCAGCGTGAGGGCATCACCTTGGCCAAGCAGCGTGGCGCGTACCGGGGCCGCAAGAAAGCCCTGTCCGATGAGCAGGCTGCTACCCTGCGGCAGCGAGCGACGGCCGGCGAGCCCAAGGCGCAGCTTGCCCGCGAGTTCAACATCAGCCGGGAAACCCTCTACCAGTACCTCCGCACGGACGACTGACACATGCCGCGTCGCTTGATCCTCTCGGCCACGGAGCGGGGCACCCTGCTCGCGTTGCCAGAAAGCCAGGATGACCTGATCCGCTACTACACCTTCAACGACTCCGACCTGTCGCTGATCCGTCAGCGGCGCGGCGACGCCAACCGCCTCGGCTTCGCCGTGCAACTCTGCCTGCTGCGCTACCCCGGCTATGCGTTGGGCACTGACAGCGAGCTGCCCGAACCGGTCATCCTGTGGGTGGCCAAGCAAGTCCAGACCGATCCGGCGAGTTGGACGAAGTACGGCGAGCGCGATGTGACCCGTCGCGAGCACGCCCAGGAACTGCGCACCTACCTTCAACTGGCCCCGTTCGGCCTGTCCGACTTCCGCGCCCTGGTGCGCGAGCTGACCGAACTGGCCCAGCAGACCGACAAGGGCTTGCTGCTGGCCGGCCAGGCGCTGGAGAGCCTGCGGCAGAAGCGACGCATCCTGCCGGCGTTGAGCGTGATCGACCGGGCTTGCTCGGAGGCCATTGCACGGGCCAATCGGCGGGTCTACCGCGCCCTGGTTGAACCGCTCACGGACTCGCATCGGGCCAAGCTGGACGAGCTGTTGAAGCTCAAGGCCGGCAGCAGCATCACCTGGTTGACCTGGCTGCGCCAGGCACCGCTGAAACCCAACTCTCGGCACATGCTTGAGCACATCGAGCGGCTGAAGACATTTCAGCTGGTGGACTTGCCCGAAGTCCTGGGCCGGCACATCCACCAGAACCGCCTGCTCAAGCTGGCCCGCGAGGGTGGGCAGATGACGCCCAAAGACCTCGGCAAGTTCGAGCCGCAGCGGCGCTATGCGACCCTGGCCGCCGTGGTGCTGGAGAGCACTGCAACCGTGATTGATGAGCTGGTGGATCTGCACGACCGCATCCTAGTCAAGCTGTTCAGCGGCGCGAAGCACAAGCATCAGCAGCAGTTCCAGAAGCAGGGCAAGGCGATCAACGACAAGGTGCGCCTGTACTCCAAGATCGGCCAGGCGCTGCTGGAGGCCAAGGAAGCCGGCAGCGACCCCTATGCCGCCATCGAGGCGGTGATCCCCTGGGACGAGTTCACCGAGAGCGTCAGCGAAGCCGAGCTGCTGGCCCGGCCGGAGGGCTTCGACCACCTGCACCTGGTCGGCGAGAACTTCGCCACCCTGCGCCGCTACACGCCGGCTCTGCTGGAGGTATTGGAGCTGCGCGCCGCCCCGGCCGCGCAGGGCGTGCTGGCAGCCGTGCAGACGCTGCGCGAGATGAACGCCGACAACCTGCGCAAGGTGCCGGCCGATGCTCCCACCGCCTTCATCAAGCCGCGCTGGAAGCCACTGGTGATCACCCCGGAAGGCCTCGACCGGCGCTTCTACGAAATCTGCGCCCTGTCCGAGCTGAAGAACGCCCTGCGCTCCGGCGACATCTGGGTCAAGGGCTCGCGGCAGTTCCGCGACTTCGACGACTACCTGTTGCCGGCCGAGAAGTTCGCCGCGCTCAAGCGGGAACAGGCCCTGCCGCTGGCGATCAACCCGAACAGCGACCAGTATCTGGAAGAGCGCTTGCAGCTGCTGGACGAGCAGTTGGCCACTGTCGCCCGCCTGGCCAAGGACAACGAGCTGCCCGATGCCATCCTCACCGAGTCCGGGTTGAAGATCACCCCGCTGGATGCGGCGGTGCCGGATCGGGCGCAGGCGCTGATCGACCAGACCAGTCAGTTACTGCCGCGCATCAAGATCACCGAACTGCTGATGGACGTGGACGACTGGACGGGCTTCAGCCGCCACTTCACCCACCTGAAGGACGGGGCCGAGGCCAAAGACCGGACGTTGCTGCTGTCCGCGATCCTCGGTGATGCGATCAACCTCGGGCTGACCAAGATGGCCGAGTCGAGCCCCGGTCTGACCTACGCCAAGCTGTCCTGGCTGCAAGCCTGGCACATCCGCGACGAGACCTATTCGGCGGCCCTGGCCGAGCTGGTCAACCACCAGTACCAGCATGCCTTCGCCGCCCACTGGGGCGACGGCACCACCTCATCCTCCGATGGCCAGCGTTTCCGGGCTGGCGGCCGGGGCGAGAGCACCGGACACGTCAACCCGAAGTACGGCAGTGAGCCGGGACGGCTGTTCTACACCCATATCTCCGACCAGTACGCGCCGTTCAGCACCCGCGTGGTGAATGTCGGCGTGCGCGATTCCACCTATGTGCTCGACGGCCTGCTGTACCACGAGTCCGACCTGCGGATCGAGGAGCACTACACCGACACGGCCGGCTTCACCGATCACGTCTTCGCCCTGATGCACCTGCTGGGCTTCCGTTTCGCGCCGCGCATCCGCGACCTCGGCGAAACCAAGCTGTACGTGCCGCAGGGCGTGCAGACCTACCCGACGCTGCGGCCGCTGATCGGCGGCACCCTGAACATCAAGCACGTCCGCGCCCATTGGGACGACATCCTGCGCCTGGCCAGCTCGATCAAACAGGGCACCGTCACTGCCTCGCTGATGCTGCGCAAGCTCGGCAGCTATCCGCGCCAGAACGGCCTGGCCGTGGCCCTGCGCGAGCTGGGCCGGATCGAACGCACGCTGTTCATCCTAGACTGGCTGCAAAGTGTTGAGCTGCGCCGCCGCGTGCATGCCGGCCTGAACAAAGGTGAGGCGCGCAACTCGCTGGCCAGGGCGGTGTTCTTCAACCGCCTTGGGGAAATCAGGGATCGGAGCTTCGAGCAGCAGCGCTACCGGGCCAGCGGCCTCAACCTGGTGACGGCGGCTATCGTGCTGTGGAACACGGTGTACCTGGAGCGCGCCACCCAGGGGTTGGTCGAGGCCGGCAAGCCGGTGGACGGCGAGCTGCTGCAATTCCTGTCGCCGCTGGGCTGGGAGCACATCAACCTCACCGGCGATTACGTCTGGCGGCAGAGCCGCAGACTGGAAGACGGGAAGTTTCGGCCCCTACGGATGCCCGGAAAACCTTAGCGTACGATTTTTTCCGAATTCTGCGAGCCCCCCTGCTTCTGCTGTCGCCTATCCATCCTTACCTTTCCTCGACAACACCCCCCCGACGTTGGCGGCGGTGTGTTGATCAGGTGTCTACCGGCCGATCAATGCGACGGCGACGGAACGTTCTCGTGGAAAGCTGCGCGCTCGATCTGAATGGTGCAGTGATGGATTTCGAACGCGTCGCTGACTGCATCCACGACGGCCGCTAGCACAGCATCTCCATCTGCTGCGTCTCGGACGACCACGTGCGACGTCATCACGTTGCTTCCGCTGCTGACGGCCCAAACGTGCAAGTCATGGACATCCGTGACGCCGTCGACCTTGAGGATCGTGGCCTCGATTGCCGCCACGTTGAGCCCCCGGGGTACACCTTCCATAAGAATCCCCAGGCTCTCTCGAAGCAATTGCCAAGTCCGCGGCAATACCCAAAGGCCGATCGCTACGGCGACAACCGTGTCGACCCAGGTCCAGCCGGTAAAGCGGATAATGAGGGCTGCGATGATCACGCCCAACGATCCGAGCATGTCGCTCCAGACTTCGAGGTAGGCGCCTTTGACGTTGAGGCTCTCGTTGCTGGCAGATGCCAGCAGTCGCATTGAAATCAGGTTGATGATCAGGCCGACAATTGCGATCCACATCATCGCCCCGGTGGCGATCTCCGCCGGCATGAAGAAGCGCTGGTAGGCCTCGTACAAGATGTACATCGCCACCAGGAAGAGCAGCACGGCGTTGAACGTGGAGGCTAGGATCTCCAACCGCGCATAGCCAAAGGTTCTTTTCTGATCCGCCGGCCGCTTTGCGATCTGAAGCGCAATCAACGAAATTGCCAAAGCGGCGGTGTCGGTGAACATGTGAGACGCATCCGACAGCAACGCCAGGCTGCCGGTAATCCATGCGCCGATCACTTCAGCGATCATGAAGCTACCGGTCAGGACCAATGCCATGACTAGTTTCTTCTGATGCCCCTCACGAAGCGCGGCACTGCCATGATCATGATTCGATCCCACGTATTTCTCCTTGCACAGGGTAGTGGTCGCGTTGGATTTCCAGTGTGGCCATGCGCTAATGGGTGGCTTGGCCGCACTGGCTGCAGAATTTTGCTCCTGCTGTCAGGGATGAGCCGCAGGCCGTGCAACCACTCGATAGTGGTGTTCCGCAGTTTAGACAAAAGCGTGCGGACGGGGCGTTTGCGGTCCGGCAGTGCCTGCAAGTCTGCAGATCTTTGATTGGGGCTTGAGCTATTACGCGACCATCCTCAATCACCCGGTCATTACTGTCGCAGGATTGCTGCTGCTCGAAGCGACCATGCCGGTCATGTCGATCACTCCCGTGCCCACTACCGTGATGCTTGCCACCGCCGTGGTTGCCACGGCCGTGGTGGCCGCCCAATAAATTTTTGAGAAAACTCATGGTATTCGTCCCTCATCGATAGGTGACATCAGCACGAGCAAAAGGTGAAAGAAGTGTTCTGCTCGTTAGAATGACTTTTAAGTTAAAGTAAAAGTTCAAAATTAGCGTACGACAAAACGAAGCTGGTTTGTTTATGAAATTTAATTTAATTCGCCAGATGGCATTGACTACTCAAAGAGTCGGACCTGTCCGATTTTTTATCATAGCCTGAGCATTTACAATCGAAAAAGTCATTATCGCGATTCTGTCAGCATTGTAATCGCGAAGTCATCATGACGTTATCGTGTGGCGGAAATAATGCGCCTAGCGAGAGCTAATTTCTCATTTAATCCTATGCCTCACACATCCTAAGCGTCCTCAGGCTAAGGGGATCAAGGTCTCTGGCGCTCTGTACGGCCTGATTCGCTCAGTGTCTGTCGATGGCTTGCCGTTTAGCTCCCGACTATTCATAACCAGCGCCATGGATGAGCAGCTCCCTAGAGTTTGATAATGACACCTTCTAAATCCATTGTTCACATCCTGTTAAGTAAATGGATCCATGCTATTCGCAAAGTTAGACAGGAAGGCATCAGCACCAATTTACTCATCGCGCTAGTAACTTTTTGGTTGTTGTTGTTCGTGAACGCTGAGCTTTGGCGTGTGCTCTGGCGCCTGGCATTCAACACTGATGAAGTTAACTGGTTGCTCGCCGCCAGCCTGCCAGTCGTAGTGTTCGTTTGGGTGTTCACCGTACTTAGCTTGCTGTCATGGTTAAGACTCGCAAAACCTCTGCTGTGCCTGGTGCTGATCAGCGCGTCGTTCGCCAGCTACTTCATGAGTGCTTACGGCATCGTCATTGATTACACGATGTTCACCAACGTCGTGGAGACCGACGTCGGTGAGGTGTCCGAGCTACTGAACTGGAAACTTGGCCTCTGGGTGGCAATGGTAGGGGTATTGCCCGTCTACCTGATCTGTCTGGTGCCCCTGCGACGCAAGCCCTGGACCAAAGCGTTGGGTAGCAGACTCATCGTCCTGTCGCTCGCACTGGTAACCCTTGCTGGTATCGTGCTGAGCCAGTACCAGTCTTATGCCTCCCTCCTACGCAACAATCGGGAGATCCGGCTCATTCTGGTTCCCACCAATTTGTTTGCTGCCGGTCATGGTTACCTGAAACGCAAGCTGGCCACACCGAAAGCGCTGACCTCCATTGGTACCGACGCCGTGGTGACCAGGCAGGGAGCGGCTCGCAAACCCAAGCTGCTGGTACTGGCAGTGGGGGAAACCGCACGTTCCGCCAACTTCTCCCTTAATGGCTACTCCCGCGATACGAATCCAGAGCTGGAAAAGCGCAATGTCATCAGCTTCTCGAATGTGAGCTCGTGCGGCACTGCCACTGCGGTTTCCCTGCCATGCATGTTCTTGGACGTCGGGAGGGATGAGTACAAGGACGGCTTGGCCAAGAGCCGAGAAGGGCTGCTCGATGTGCTTCAGCGGGCAGGCATCAGTGTCATGTGGACTGATAACAATTCGGGCTGCAAAGGGGTCTGTGATCGGGTGCCAAACCACAAGGCTACCCAACACGCAGATGCTCAACTGTGTACCAGCGACGAGTGCAAGGACGGGGTGCTGCTTTCGGAGATGGAGGACTTCATCAAGCGTCAGGAAGGCGATGCAGTCCTGGTGCTCCACTACAAAGGTAGTCACGGCCCGGCCTACTACAAGCGCTACCCCCCGCAGTTCAAGAAATTCGGGCCGGTCTGCGAGACCAATGAGCTCGACAAATGTAAGCAGCAGGAGGTGATCAATGCCTACGACAATTCGATCCTCTACACCGACTACGTGACGGCCGGGCTGATCGACATCCTGGCTGCGAATACCAAATTCGACACTGCGCTCATGTACGTCTCAGATCACGGAGAGTCACTGGGAGAGGGTGGTCTTTACCTGCATGGGCTGCCCTATGCGATGGCCCCAGATGAGCAAACCAAGGTGCCATTGGTGCTCTGGATGTCTGATTCTCTCGCGAAAAGCGAACGCCTCAATGTGGGCTGCTTGAAAGCACAGACGAGCTCGCCACTGAGCCACGACAACCTGTTCCACACCGTACTCGGGATGATGAACGTCCAGACATCCTCGTATCGCTCAGCTCTTGATTTTACTGCCCCTTGCAAGACTTTGACCGGAAGCACCTACTCAGGCCTCTAATGCTGCAACGGGCTGAACACGTGAGGTCGATAGCGATTCCACATCGAGCTGCTTTGACAGCAGCCAGAAGCTCGACTAACTACATAGCAGTACTCAACAACCCAAGCGGAAAAGGAAATTTGCATGAGCATCAAGCCAGGCCCTAAACGCACCAACGAAGATGGCACTCCGGACAAGAGGCAGCGGGTCACGCCTGAGAAGCAGAAGGATCACCCAGACCTGAAACCCCACAAGCATAAAAAGGGGGAGTAGGGCAGAAAAGCAGCTTTTCGGAGCTGCTTTTTTATCTGCAGACAGTGTCCTGAAAAGCTCTCTAGCCCAGGAATGTCAGGCATGAAAGGACGGCTGAAGCCACCTGATGCCACTACCACAGCACGCGTAGTGAAATTCGCTCCGTTGGCGGTGCGAACCTCAAATGCCTTGCCCTTCTGTACGACCGCCACCACTCGGGTACCGCCCTGAAAAGGGAGCTGAAACTCGGCGGCGTATGCCTCCAGGTACTGCACCACTTCATTTCGCACCGGGTAGTCCTTGGGATCGCCAAGAAACGCTCGCCCCGGCAGCGCTGAGTACTCCGATGGTGAGAACAACTGCAAGCTTTCGTAGTAGTTACGCCAGTTACCGCCCGGGGATGTCTGCTCATCCAAGATGAGGTAATCCAAGCCGTGCTGCTGTAAATGCCAGCCAGTCGCCAAACCTGCTTGCCCACCACCGATAACGACCACATCCAGAACGCGATCCAACTCATTCATATATGCGCACTCATGCATATCTAAAGGCAAAAAAAGGCCGGACTACGGACAGCAGATCGATACTAGACCTTTGGTTCGCTGGAGCAGGCCCTCCAGTCGCTCGACGATCGACCCACCATTTACTTCATAGAACACCTGCCGACCCACCTTGGTGGCCTTCACGATCTTGGCGTCATGCAATACCTGCAGGTGCCTGGAGATCACCGAGCGCTCCTGTGGCAGCTCTTTGGCGATTTCGCCGACATCCGCCCGGCCGAGCAAAAGTACGCGCTTGAAAACCGCGACTCTGGAAGGCTCGCAAAGCGCTTTGAAGAAGGTCTCGTCTAGCGACTCGATGGCGGCTTCGATGGCTTGAGCACGGAGATTTTGGTTGGTCGTCATGCAGCCAATATATGTGCATGAACGCGCACATGTAAAGCCACCCATCATCGAGGGGTTGCGACACATTCGAAAAAGCGTATATTCGAAAAACCATATACACTCAGGGTACCAAGTGATGACTGGCAAGACCCGCGTTCTGTTTGTTTGCACCGCAAACGCCGCTCGCTCCCAGCTCGCCGAAGCTTTGCTCCGGCACACAGACCCTGTGCATTTCGAAGTTTTTAGCGCAGGTACCCAGCCTGGCCAAGTCGATCCGCGCACCTATGACGCCCTCGAATATCTCGATATCGATACCAAGGCTCTACGCAGCAAGTCCATCGACGAGTTTGCAGGGGAACGGTTCGACTACTTGATTACGCTCTGCGACAAGGCAGCCCATGAGTGCCTTACTTTGCCTGCCCTCGGCGAGGTTCTGGCGTGGAACTTCGAAGACCCTGTTACCAGTGACCAACACGATGCCTTCCGACGCACGCTTCATGAGATTCATGAGCGCATCAAAATGTTCGTCCTCGTGAAAACTAAACACTGAGAATTGCTATGACTGACTCGCTGACACCTACCAAGGTTTTCAAATGCCTCGCCGACGAGAACCGCATTCGGATGATGCTGCTGATCTCTCGCGAGGAAGAACTCTGCGTCTGTGAACTGACCTGCGCGCTGGAAGAAAGCCAGCCCAAGGTTTCCCGCCACCTGGCGCAACTGCGCACGTGTGACCTGCTGGAAGACCGGCGTCAGGGCCAGTGGGTTTATTACCGCCTGCATCCATCGCTTCCCGGCTGGGTACGTGAGGTCCTGGCGACGACGCTGGAGGCCAACCGCGAATGGCTGAGTGCTAGCACTAAACGACTGGACACAATGGGTGACCGCCCTCAACGCGTCGCCTCCTGCTGCTGATCATTGCCGAGAAAAACCGATGAAAGTTCTGTTCCTCTGCACCGCCAATAGCTGCCGCAGCATCCTCTCCGAGGCTGTTTTCAATCATCTGGCCCCGGCCGGCATGAAGGCCTACAGCGCCGGCAGCCAGCCAAAGGGTGATGTGCACCCGCTGTCCATCACCGCGCTGCAGCGTGCTGGTATCTCCACCGAGGGCCTCAGCAGCAAGTCAAGTGACGCGCATGCCGAGCTGGCACCGGACTTTGTCATCACCGTCTGCGACAAGGCCGCTGGCGAAGCCTGCCCCGTGTTCTTCGGACCAGCAGTGAAAGCCCACTGGGGGCTTTCTGACCCTTCTGACCAGCAGGGCAACACCGCCGAACTGGACGCAGCGTTCGACGTCACGCTTGAGCAGATCAAACGACGCCTCAATGCATTCCTCGCGCTGCCTTTCGAACAATTGGATGCCGCCCAGCTTAAGGCCGAGCTGGCCCGTATCGGAACGCTCTGACGTTTAGGGAGATCCACCATGAGCAAAAGCCGACTTTCCTTTCTAGACCGCTACCTGACGGTGTGGATCTTTCTGGCCATGGGCCTGGGCATTGGTCTGGGCAGCCTGTTCCAGGGATTGCCTGCGTGGCTGAATAGCCTGTCGGTAGGCTCGACAAACATCCCCATCGCCATTGGCCTCATCGTAATGATGTACCCACCTCTGGCGAAGGTGAAATACGAGGAGTTGCCACAGGTATTCAAGGACAAGCGCATCCTTGCCCTGTCGCTGATCCAGAACTGGGTGATCGGCCCGGTCCTGATGTTCGGGCTGGCCGTTGTCTTCCTTTCCGACAAGCCTGAGTACATGACCGGCCTGATCCTCATCGGCTTGGCACGCTGCATCGCCATGGTGCTGGTGTGGAACCAGATCGCCGGTGGCAACAACCAGTACGTGGCGGGTCTGGTCGCCTTCAACAGCATTTTCCAGATCCTGTTCTTTAGCGTGTACGCCTGGATCTTCCTGGGGCTGTTGCCGCCGCTGTTTGGCCTTGAAGGTAGCGTCATTGAGACCAGCTTCCTCGATATCGCCCAATCGGTGCTGATCTACCTGGGCATCCCGTTCCTGGCTGGTTTCCTGACCCGCAAGATCCTGATCAGCAGCAAGGGCGAGACCTGGTACCAGGAGCGATTCATCCCGAAGATCAGCCCGCTGACCCTTGTGGCGTTGCTGCTGACCATCGTCGCCATGTTCAGCCTGAAAGGCGACATGGTGCTGCAACTGCCGCTGGATGTGCTGCGCATCGCTATCCCGCTGACCATCTACTTCGTGGTGATGTTCTTCATCAGCTTCTGGATGGGCAAGCTGTTGGAAGCTGACTACCCACGTACCACGGCGCTGGCGTTCACTGCAGCGAGCAACAATTTCGAACTGGCCATTGCCGTGGCCATCGCCACCTTCGGCCTTGCCTCGCCGGTCGCGTTTGCCACCGTCATCGGGCCCTTGGTGGAAGTGCCGGTACTGATCTCCCTGGTGGGCGTGGCCTTGTGGCTCAAGCGCCGCTGGTTCGATCAGCCATCTGGCGCCTTGACTCAGGAGTAAATCATGACCGAACACCATATCCCGAATATCGACAACGATCTGGTCGACCTGCCGACAGCAGACAAACTGGCAGTCGAGCAAAAGTCCACCCATAACCCTCGCATCCTGCTGCTGTACGGATCGACCCGCGAACGCTCGTTCAGCCGCCTGCTGACGGAAGAAGCGGCACGCCTGCTGGAGCACTTCGGTGCCGAGACGCGGATCTTCAATCCGACCGGGCTGCCACTGGCGGATGACGTGCCCGATGACCACCCCATAGTCAAGGAGCTGCGCGACCTGGTGCTGTGGTCGGAAGGCATGGTCTGGTGCTCGCCAGAGCGCCACGGCGCGATGACTGGCGTGTTCAAGTCGCAGATCGACTGGATTCCACTGAGCATGGGCGCCGTGCGCCCCACTCAAGGCAAAACCCTCGCGGTGATGCAGGTCTGCGGCGGCTCGCAGTCTTTCAACGTGGTCAACCAGCTGCGCGTCCTCGGCCGCTGGATGCGCATGTTCACCATCCCTAACCAGTCGTCCGTGCCGAAGGCCTATCTGGAATTCGACGAGGCGGGTCGCATGAAACCCTCTTCGTACTACGACCGTGTTGTCGACGTAATGGAGGAGCTGGTGAAGTTCACCCTGCTGCTTCGTGATCGCTCCGACTACCTGGTCGATCGCTACTCCGAACGTAAAGAGTCGGCTGAAGAACTATCCAAGCGTGTCAATCAACGATCCATTTGAGGCTTTGTGAGCATGCAATTGCACCCGTATTCAGTGTTGGCTAATTCCGAACTGGTCGGCCAGCTGATCTTCACTCCGTGCCCAGGTACCAAGGAGACATCGGTATCTCAGGCTCTGGCAACGTTGCACGATGCCGGCGCAAGCGCGCTGGTAACCCTGATGCCGAGTGAAGAACTGCTGCAGAACGAGATCGATCTGCTTCCCGAGGAGTGCCAACTGCTGGGCCTCGAATGGTTCCACCTGCCGGTCGAGGATGACGAAGCGCCCGGTGAGCCGTTTGCGGCCGCCTGGAAGGCTCACCGGGAACGCCTGAAAGAGCTGGTGATGACCGGTAAGACGATCGCCATTCACTGCAAGGGCGGCTCTGGCCGCACCGGCCTGTTTGCCGCCCGCCTGATGATCGAGTGCGGCATCCCTGTGCAGGAAGCTGTTTCCCAGGTCCAGGCCCTGCGTCCACGTGCGATCCAGAACCCTGCGCACGTTGGGTATATCAACCAGTTCAGCGACACCCTCTGACCTTTCGCTAATCGCGATTCGAGAAAAAGAACATGGCTATCAAAGTAGGTATCAATGGGTTTGGCCGTATTGGTCGCTTGGCGCTTCGCGCCTCCTGGGACTGGCCGGAATTCGAGTTTGTGCAGATCAATGACCCGGCCGGTGACGCCGAGACCCATGCCCATCTGATCAACTTCGATTCGATCCACGGACGCTGGCACCGTGAAGCCCGCGCAGAGGGCGACGCGGTAGTGATCGAGGGCAAGCGCATCAAGGTCACCGCCAACAAGACCATCGCGGACACCGACTGGTCGGGCTGTGACTTGGTCATCGAGGCCAGCGGCAAGATGAAGTCGGTAGCCGTACTCCAGGCCTACCTGGATCAAGGCGTCAAACGTGTGGTCGTCTGCGCTCCAGTGAAGGAGAAAGGCGCACTGAACGTGGTGATGGGCGTCAACCAGCACCTATTCGACCCGGCGCAGCATCGTATCGTCACCGCCGCTTCCTGCACCACTAACTGCCTGGCCCCGGTGGTCAAGGTGATTCACGAGAACCTGGGCATACGCCACGGCTCGATCACCACCATTCACGACCTCACCAATACCCAGAGCATTCTGGATACACCGCACAAGGACCTGCGTCGCGCCCGAGCCTCGGGCATGAGCCTGATCCCGACCACCACGGGATCTGCCACCGCAATCGCCGAGATCTTCCCCGAGCTACGCGGCAAGCTGAATGGTCACGCCGTACGTGTACCACTGGCCAACGCCTCGCTGACCGACTGCGTGTTCGAAGTGGAACGTGAGACAACGGCTGAAGAGGTCAACGCGCTGCTGAAAGCCGCAACCGAAGGACCGCTGAAGGACATCCTGGGCTACGAAGAACGCCCCTTGGTGTCCATCGACTACCGCACCGATCCGCGGTCCTCGATCATCGATGCGCTGTCCACCCTCGTAGTCAACGGTACCCAAGTGAAGATCTACGCCTGGTACGACAACGAGTGGGGCTACGCCAACCGTGCGGTTGAACTAGCACGCCTGGTCGGCGCAGCGGAGTAAATGGCGATCATGAAGGCGTTGTCAGCCCTGTCTGCGGAAGTGCGTCAGTACCTGCTGGTTACCGGCAATTACTGGGCCTTCACCCTTACCGACGGCGCTTTGCGCATGCTGGTGGTACTGCACTTCCATTCGCTGGGCTACACGCCGCTGCAGATCGCGGCGCTGTTCCTGTTCTACGAAGTGTTCGGCGTGATCACTAACCTCGTGGGCGGCTACCTCGGCGCCCGCCTGGGGCTCAACCGCACCATGAACATCGGCCTTGGCATGCAGGTCTTCGCCCTGCTGATGCTCACGGTACCAGCAGCCTCGCTGACGGTGCCGTGGGTGATGGCGGCCCAGGCGCTCTCCGGCATCGCCAAGGACCTGAACAAAATGAGCGCCAAGAGCTCCATCAAGCTCCTGGTGCCGGACAGCCAGCAAGGCATCCTCTACAAATGGGTGGCCATCCTGACGGGCTCGAAGAACGCTCTCAAAGGCGTGGGTTTTTTCCTCGGGGGAGCATTGCTCGCGTTGCTCGGTTTCACCCAGGCGGTGCTGGCCATGGCGGCGGTGCTGGCCCTGATCTGGATCGGTAGTCTGATGCTGCTGAAAAAGGACTTGGGCAAGGCCAAGGCCAAACCGAAGTTCCGCGACATGCTGTCCAAGAGCCGGGCCATCAACATCCTCTCGGCCGCACGGCTGGTTTTGTTCGGTGCGCGGGATATCTGGTTCGTCGTGGCACTACCGGTGTACCTGAGCTCTGCGTTTGGCTGGGACTTCTGGCTGGTCGGCGGTTTCTTGGCCGTCTGGGTAATCGGCTATGGCATCGTCCAGTCGTTTGCCCCCCATATCACCGGCAAGAGGCGTGGTCATGTACCCGATGGCCGAGCAGCCTTCATCTGGGCAATCGCTCTGGCCGGACTGCCTGCGCTCATTGCCGTGGGCCTGTCGGCAGGCTGGTCGGCAAAGGTAGTCTTGCTCGGTGGGTTGATGCTGTTCGGTGTGCTGTTCGCCGTGAACTCATCGCTGCACAGCTACCTGATCGTCAGTTATGCCAAGGAAGATGGCGTCTCCCTGGATGTAGGCTTCTACTACATGTCCAACGCCCTCGGTCGTTTGGTCGGCACACTGCTGTCAGGTTGGGTGTTTCAGGCCTATGGGTTGGAGGCTTGCTTGTGGGTTTCCAGCGTCTTCGTATTGGTCGCTGCACTCATCTCGATTGCTCTGCCCAGGCACACTGAAATGGCACAGCAGACGCACTGATCTGAGAGGAAATGCGGAAGCCATCAGGCCTTCGCTTTCATCACAAAGTGCTCCATTTCTGCTGCGGTATTTCGGGCCGTGCGGGACACCCCGTTCACAGAACGTGTTGCTTACGCGCCTCCGCCACAGGCGGGACCATCATGACATCGCCCAACCCACCGACTGGCTGGTCAATGACGCGCCCGGGGAGTTTTTCTCTAGCGCAACCGTCCTGGCACAGTTCAATTCTCTAACTCCACTGTCTCCGTTCCAAGCACAAAAGATACCATCATAATTTTTTCGGGTTTTTTCCGAGGCGTACCCCTGCGATTTTTCTCCGGCTGAACCTTTGCTGTGACAACCGTTATTGTTGTGACAACCTTTATTAAACGAAAACCCCCGAGATTTTTTGAAAAGCGATGCTTTGTGACAACCTTTAATTTCGCTTCCACAGGATCAACCTCCCCGCTAGGCCGCGAATTTCCAGAGGTTTTGTGACAGAGTTTATTAATAAGCAACACCTGAGCTGGTTTCCGGCAATAAAAGTGGTACCGCGACATTAAAAGCGGTCATGCGCGATCGCGGCCTCTTGGTGATCCAGGCTCCGCTCGCGTCCACCACTGGCACTGCCGGGGGGGGGCGCAGTAGCGCCCCAGCCGAGCACCCCATAGAGCGGTGGCAACCACACCAGCACCACGGTCGCGGCTTGGTTGGCTGTGGCCAGCTGTGCGGCCTGGGCAGGCTAAGAAGGAATTTCTATGCTCCACAGCAACTACCTCAAGCAGTTGGATCTGCAGGACATCGTGGTGTTTCTCAACTTGCTGGAGTTGCGCAGTTCCAAACGCACCGCTGAGCTGATGAGCGTAAGCCAGCCGACGGTCAGTTATTGTTTGAAGCGGCTGCGCGGCTGCTTTGACGACACGTTGTTCTCTTCATCCCAAGGGGTACTGCAACCGACCAGCAAGGCCGAGAAGATCGCGCCTTATTTGCGCGTGGTGGTCGAGTCGGTCAACCGCTGCGCGGAAGACGAATATCAAGCATCTGCCCAAGCCGTGCGTAAGATCTGGCGGCTCTGCGCGCCGGAGTATTTCGAGTTGTCGTTCCTGCCGCAAACCCTGGCGATGCTGTCGCACACGCATGCCAATACGTCGCTGCACCTCGACCGCCTGAGCCGCGACCTGCCTGTGGATCAGCTGATGTCAGGGGAAATTGACATCGCGATCGGCTTCGGTCCGGGCTATCACCAGATGCACCCGGAGTTGCAATGGCAAGCGGTGGTCAACGACGACTTTGTCTGCCTGACCAGTCAAAACGGGTTGGCCAACGACGCGGCCATGAGCCTGGATGAATTCTGCGCCTCGCCCCACGTATTCCCCACACCGTGGATTTCGGAAAAGAACATGGTCGACAGCTGGCTGGATAAAGTCGGCCGCTCCCGCAATGTGCTGGTGCGCGCCAATGGTTACCAAGCCTGCGTGAACATCGTTGCCGCGGTACCGGCCACGCTCGCACTGCCGGCGCGCCTGTTGCCGCACTTGCGCATTCCGTCATCAGCGAAAGTCTGCCAGCCGCCGCTGGGTTTCCCAACGTTCACCTTGGACATGATCTGGGCGCGCGACCGCAGCGACAGCAAAGATATAGCCAGCCTGCGCAGGTTGATCGAACAGGTGGCCGAGGCGTTGTTGACGGAACGATGAAACAGGCTTTTAAATTTTCACCACGCTTTTAGATTTCTTAAAACCAGCCAGCCGCTCATTTCTCTTATCGTGTGGTCATCGGGTAGCGCAAGACCTACCTGAGTTCCACGCTTTCACGGAGGAATGAGTCATGCTGGCGTACGCCCACCTGTGGTATTTCCCTTTTTCCAACAACCGACGCCGTGCTACGGCTTCGAGTGTGCCATTGCGGTCGATCGCTACATGCGTGTAAGCGATTCGATCAGCCCCATGCACATCGTGCGCAATTTCTACAAAGGCCGGCACGGCTCGTTGTCTCCAGGAAGCGGCGCGTACCCACTACCTCAGGCACTACGACGCCACCCCCCGAGCCTTCGCTTCGTTTCGTAGCGCCAGCAGCGCCGATCAAGCCCGGGTCAAGGATCCGCAGGTCAATCGGGGTTCCTACCACAAACAAGGCCCTGCCCACTTTCAACCGCCAGGCCTCGGCCTGACCACGACGCGCGCCGGGCATCCGCTGCCCGGTGCGCCGGAGGTAAGCATGAACGCGACCAAGCGTTACGAGAATTTCATTGTCTTCCTGGCGCCGCTGATCAACAGCGTGGGCGGTATCGCCATCGACCTGTACGCGCCGAGTATCCCCTCCATTGGCCGTGAACTGTCAGCCAGTCCGGCGCTGATGCAGAACACCATCACCATCACCCTGCTGTTCTACGCACTGGGGCAGCTGTTCTTCGGCATCATGGCCGATGCCCGTGGGCGGCGGCCGGCGGTGCAATCAGGGCTGCTGGTGTTCCTCGCGGGCAGCGTGCTGGCAACCGTGGCCACGTCCATCGAGATGCTCCTGCTCGCCCGCGCCCTGCAAGGCTTCGCCATCGGCGCCTGTCAGGTAGTTGCCCGTGCGCTGCTGGTGGACATCGTCAAAGGGCCGCGTTTCTACGTAGCGATCATCTACCTGAGCCTGGCCTTCGGCCTGGGGCCGGTGATCGCGCCGTACATTGGCGGGGTGATCGAAGTGCACCTTGGCTGGCGCTACAACTTCGTCCTGTACGCCGTATACGCCGTCATCGTGTTGGCCTTCGTGCTGGCAGGGCTCAAGGAGTCGTTGCCCGCAATGAACAGACGCAGCGCCTTGCAGACCTGTGCCGGCTACCGCCCGATCCTGGCGGACAGCCGCTTTCGGGCCTCGGTGGTTGTGCTCGGCTCGAGCTTCTCGGCGTTTCTGCTATGGAACGTGTTCGGCCCACACATCGTCCAGGAACGCCTGGGGCACAGCGCGCAATACTTCGGCACCACCGCGCTGGCTGTGGGTAGCTGCTACCTGGTCGGCACTCTGGTCAATCGTGCGCTGATCCGGCAGGTCAAGCCACGGCTGCTGATGTGGGCAGGAATGGCGGTGTTTCTGCTCGGCGTGGTGACCATCGCCACGCAGGCAGAGGACCTTCACCTGGTCTCGATCTTGGGTGGCATCATGCTGGTCGCGTTCGGTCAGGGCTTCATCTTCTCCAACGCCATGGCCAACTCGATGTCGCTGTTCCCCGACCGCGCCGGTGTTGCCGCCAGCCTGCAAGGCTGCCTGATGCTGGTATTCGGGTCATTGGCCTCGGCGCTGGTCAGCGCTTTGCCGCTGACCTCGAACCTGGCAATTGCCTGCGTGTTTCTGGTGCTTTGGTTGATCTCGTTGTCGGGCATGCTGAGCGTGCGCGTGCCGCGTCAAGCCTCGGTGGCCTGAAGCGTGCCGACCCCGGCGGTGCAGAGTATCTGCTGCCGGGGTCGGCCAGGCAGCGCTGAGCCGCCCCTGATGAAGCGCGAGAATAGGCGCTTAGACAAGTGCCTCAATTGCAATATCCCTACCTTTCGTCGGACATTTATTAGCCTTTCTCTAGACCGACTAGCCTCCAGCTTAGCGTCAGGGATAACGCTGAACATTCGGCCCAGGAAGGGCCAATACGCCTCGTCGTCCCGACGCATTACCTGCTGAGGAGACGATAATGAGAAGAACGCTGAAACACTTGGCATACCTAGGTGCAAGCTTCACCAGCGTGCTCGCCATGGCTGATTCGGCTGGCCCGCCCGTACTATCCCCCACCATCCCCTTCGACGTCAGCGCCAACCCGCCTTTCAGCCTGGAGAGCCTGCAACACGACTTCGACGTGTTGTCGTGGCAGACCTTCATCGCGCTCAACTGGCCGGCTAATGCGGACGGCAGCGCCAACACTTCGCAGAAGATCGGCGCCCCTGGCAAAACCGTGTGGGAATCGTGGAAAGAAAGCTACGAGATCTTTCTGCCCCAGGGCCAGAAACCAGTCGCGTGGGACCAGCAGGCGCCGATACCTGCAGCCTGCCAAGGCAAGGGCGATCTGCCCGTACTGCAACAAATGGGTAAGGTCGCCGGTGTGCTCGATGAGTTCATCCAGCCGTTCAAGACCGGTCCCCTGGTCGACCAAAATGGTACCTATACGCGTAATGCGATCATGGTCAACCAGTCGATGTTCGACGATATCGTCAACAACGGCCTGTACAGCAAGGAGGGGCAACAAGCGTTTCTGGCCAAGGCCGACAACCGCATCGCCTTTGCCTGCGGTTCACAGGATACGGAGCAGGTTGGCGCGATCATGGTGAAGTCGGCCTGGAAGGTGCTGGGTGGCAGCGACAACCCAGGGGAATTCCATGCCGTTGACGCCTTGGTCTATACCCCAGGCAATGCCGACCCTGGCAAGGGCGCAGTGATCCCCGAATCATGCAGTGCGCAGAAGGTCGGCCTGGTCGGCCTGCACATCGTGCACAAGACCAAGGATGCACCGCAGTGGGTGTGGTCAAGCTTCGAGCATGTGCGCAACGTGCCGGAAAAGACCACACCGCTGAACGAGCGCAAAGGCCCCTATCTGTTCTACGACGCCCAGGCCAGCGGACGACCGGTGAACGAGCCGCCTGCACAGCCGTGGGATCCGTCCAAGCCGGCCACGCCTTCGCAGATCGTACGGGAAGTGCCGCTTACGGCTGCGACTCACCAGCTCAACGCCCAGTGGCAAGCCGCGCTCAAAGGTACGGTGTGGGCCAACTATCAACTGATCAGCACTCAATGGCCGACCGCCCCAGCGAAGGACTGTCAGGTGCCTTCGGCCACCAACCCGTTGGGCACCCCCGCGCCGACGTTCCTGGCC
>NZ_BCBD01000074.1:0-27155 GCF_001320345.1 Pseudomonas sp. NBRC 111127
TGGCCACCGCCACTTCGGTCAACGACTTGTTGGTGTGTTGCAACAGCTGCCGCGCATGGGTCAGGCGCAGCTCCAGGTAATACCGTGGCGGCGTGGCCTGCACATGGCGGTGGAACAAGCGTTCCAGGTGCCGGCGGGACAACCCCGCATGTTCAGCGATCTCGTCGATACCGATCGGGTCTTCGATGTTGGCATGCATCAGCTCCAGCGCCAGGCGCACGCCGTGAGGCATGCCAGGGTCAATGTCCGCCACGCCGGCCGCAGTGTCATTTGCCACCCGCGAACGGTCGCACGCCAGCATCTGTTCCACGGCCCGCCGCAACGGCACCCCACCCGCCTGCTCAAGCATGGCCAGCATCATGTCCAGCGCGCTGCAGGCACCTGCGCAGCTCATGCGCCTGCGGTCCAGCACATGGGCCTGGCGGCTGATCCGCACCTTGGGGTAGAGCTCGTTCATCATTGCCCGGCCATCAGGGTGAAAGGCGCAGTCGTGGTCATTGAGCAAACCCGCCTCGGCCAGGAAGTAGGCACCGTTCCACAAGCCGCCCAACTGGCAGCCCTGCTGGTCGGCCTGGCGCAGTTTGGCACGCAACTGGGGGGCCGCTTGCAGGCGCACGCGCAAACCGCCGCACACCAGCAGGCAACCCAGGCCTTGCACCTGCAAATCGCTTAGCTGGGTGTTGACCGGCAAGGCAATGCCCAGGTCGCTCATCACCTGCGGCCCCTCGCCCACCACCTCGACCTGAAACAACGGCGTGGCGCTCATCAGGTTGGCGG
Source organism: Pseudomonas sp. NBRC 111127 (assembly GCF_001320345.1). Taxonomy (NCBI): domain Bacteria; kingdom Pseudomonadati; phylum Pseudomonadota; class Gammaproteobacteria; order Pseudomonadales; family Pseudomonadaceae; genus Pseudomonas; species Pseudomonas sp. NBRC 111127. The sequence goes on from NZ_BCBD01000074.1 coordinate 778, forward strand.
TCACCAGGCTGTCCATTGCAGCGGTGAAGGCCATCATCGAGAAGTGTTCACGCAGAACGAAGGCCACCCGCTGGCAGGGCATTGGCAGTGAAGTGCGAAAGCCGGGCTCCAGATGGGCCAGGTTGGTGTTCTTGAGGATGCTTTCGAAGTGGCTCATGGCTTATTAACTCAACAGCGAGAATCGCATTGGCTGCTTCGCGGGCTTGCCCGCTCCCACAGGCATTGCACCGTGTTCAGAACCTGTGGCGGACCTGTGGGAGCGGGCGAGCCCGCGAAAAAAGCCAACGCTGATGGATCAGGTCACTTACCGGCCTGGGCCGCAGCATCACGCGAGGCTTGCAGCCACTGGTCAAACTGCTGACGGTGGGCGGCAACCCATTCCTTGGCATGGCGGGTGATGTCGGCAGGCTTCTTCTCGCCCTGCTGCATCTTCAGGTTCTGGTTGCTCTCGTCGTCGGTGCTGATCTGCACCAGCGACAGAAACTTCAGCGCCGCCGGGTTCTTCTCGGCAAAGTCCTTGTTCAGCACCGCCACCACCTTGTCGATGGCAAAGCCCAGGTTCTTGCCGTGGTAGGTGGTATCGACGTCGTTGTTGCCATCCGGCAGGTCGGTCTTCGGTACTTCCAGCCAGACGACGTCCTTGCCCTCCACCAGTACGCTGGCAATCCACTGTGGCACCCAGGTGAAGTACAGGATTGGCTTGCCTTCCTTGAAGCGGGCTATGGTGTCGGCCATCAACGCAAAGTACGAGCCCTGGTTCACGGTTACGGTCTTGTCCAGGTCGTAGGCCTTCATGTGGTGGGAGATGACCAGTTCGCAACCCCAGCCCGGGTTGCAACCCGTCATGTCAGCCTTGCCGTCGCCGTCGGTGTCGAACAGTTTGGCGATTTCGGGTTTTTTCAGGTCGGTGATGTACTTGATGTTGTATTGGTCGGCCGTTTTCTTGTCGATCAGGTAACCCTGGGCAACACCGGGCAGGATATTGCCGGTCTTGACCATTACGTCATCGCCACCGGCCTGCTGGTAGAACTTGTCGTGGAGTTTTTCCCACAGGTGCACGGTGAAGTCGGCATCGCCGTTGGCCAAGGCCACCATCATCACGCCGTACTCGGTCTCCTTCGGCTCCTGGACCTTGTAGCCCAGCTCGCGCAGGCCCTCCATGGCCACTTCGCCACGGAAACGCTCTTCGGCAATGGAGGGGAAGATCGGCGTTACCTTCACGCCGTCGCCAGGTTTGTCCGCCGAAGCGTGTGCGGCCAGCGCGGCGGCGGCCAGGGTCAGCGCGGTCGCGCATTTGAGGATGCTGCGGGAGAACTTGGATGGGTGCATCGTCGCTTACCTTTTCTGTTTTTCTTCAAGTGCGGCAGGTCGAACGTTTCAGAAAGTCTTGTGCGGTTCAGGCAGTCTTGCGCCGCCCTTGCGGTTGTGCGGCACCACACAGGCGCAGCACCACGCCTACGGGGCCAGTGTGGTACCAGCGCACGCCAGGCTCGGCATTGCTGCGCGTGCCCATGGCCTGGGTCAGGCGGTCGAGGAAGATCGCCAGCAGCACCAGCCCTACACCGCCGACCGTGGCCAGGCCCATGTCCAACCGGCCGATACCGCGCAGCACCATCTGCCCCAGGCCACCCACGGAAATCATCGAGGCGATCACCACCATCGACAGCGACAGCATCAGGGTCTGGTTGAGGCCGGCCATGATCGTCGAGGTGGCCAGCGGCAACTGCACGCGGGTCAGCATCTGCCGTGGCGTGCAGCCAAAGGCGCGAGCGGCCTCGATCTTGTCCTCCGGTACCTGGCGGATGCCCAGGTTGGTCAGGCGCACCAGCGGCGGCAAGGCGAACACGATGGTCACCAGCACCCCGGGCACGTTGCCGATGCCGAACAGCATCACCACCGGCACCAGGTACACGAATGCCGGCAGGGTCTGCATGGCATCGAGCAGCGGGCGTACGATGCTCTCCAGGCGGTTGCTGCGGGCGCAGGCGATGCCCAGCGGAACGCCGATCACCGCGCAGAAGAATACCGAGGTCAGCACCAGCGCCAGGGTGGTCATCGACTCGGACCACACGCCGATCAGGCCGAGCAAGGTCAGGGTGATGAAGCACAGCAGTGCCATACGCTTGCCCGCAAGTTGCCAGCCCAGCAACGTCGAGAGCAGGATGCCGAGGGTGGGCGGAATGCTTTGCAGGGTGAACTCGATGCCGTTGAGCACCTGGTCGATCGGCCAGCGAATGGCGCGGAATACCTCGCGGAAGTTGTGCACCAGGAAGTTGAGTGTCGCGGTGACCCAGTCACCCAGGGGTAGCGTGACCGCCTGGAACGGGTCGAGAAGGCTGAATTCGGACATGAGGGCTTACCTCTTGGTGGCTTAGTTGCGGCTCAGGGTCTGCAGCAGCTCGTTCTTCGACAAGGTGCCCTTGAAGGCGCCCTGGCGGTCGAGTACCGGTACCGGGTAAGGCAGGTCGGCCGCAATGCCGAGCACCTCATGCAGCGGCGTATCGGTGTAGACCGGGCGTTGCTCGTGCAGGCTGTAGCGGTCACTGGCGCTGGCACCCTTGGCGTCGGTGTCGACCACACCCAGCAACTGCCCACGGTCGTTGACCAGGTAGCCGAACGGAACACCGGCCTGGAAACTCGGCGCCTTGCCGTTGACCTTGCACACCACTGCCGGATCGAACCGGGCCACATCACCGGCCTTGAGCACGCGCGAGCTGTCGAAATGCTTGAAGAAGGTGCGCACGTAATCGTTCGCCGGCTGGTTGATCAGCTCCTGCGGGGTGCCGATCTGCACCACGCGGCCACCTTCCATGATCGCGATGCGGTGGCCGATCCGGATGGCTTCTTCGATGTCGTGGGAAATGAAAATGATGGTGCGCTGCTGCTCGGCCTGCAGACGGATCAGCTCGCCTTGCATTTCGCTGCGGATCAGCGGGTCGAGGGCCGAGAACGCTTCGTCCATCAGCAGGATGGCCGGGTCGTTGGCCAGCGCCCGGGCCAGGCCCACACGTTGCTGCATGCCGCCTGACAGCTGGTGCGGGTAGCTGTGTTCGTGCCCGGCCAGGCCAACCTGGCTCAAGGCCTCGCGGGCACGGCTGTGGCGTTCGCTTGGCGCTACGCCGGCAATCTCCAGGCCGAAGGCGGTGTTTTCCAGCACGCTCATGTGCGGCATCAGGGCGAAGGACTGGAACACCATGCCCATTTCCTTGCGCCGCACGTCGAGCAGGGCCTTGTCAGAGAGCCCGGTAATTTCCTTGCCGTTGAGGTGGATGCTGCCGGAGGTGGGTTCGATCAGGCGGTTGAACAACCGCACCATGGTCGATTTACCCGAGCCAGACAGGCCCATGATGACGAAGATCTCGCCACGCTTGACGGAAAAGGTTGCATCGAAAACGCCGACGACGTGGCCGGTCTTGCTGAAGATCTCGTTCTTGTCGGCGCCCCTGCGGAGCATCTCCATGGCCATGTTCGGGTTGGGCCCGAACACCTTGAAGATATTGTTTACCGAAAGAATCTCATCGGCATGGCTCATACGACCCTCTTTATTATGCTTATAACCAATCTTTCAACATCGCACTTTCAATAAGGCGGTAGAGATCAGTGCGAGTACGCTTGGCAGTCCGTTCAAATGCGAACGTGAGTCAGAACCGGCACGCAGAAAATCCTGCTTCAAAAAATTATTCGACATCGATGTCTCGAATGTCGCGCCGTGAGCTCAACGTTAGGGCGTGCACCCCTGGCGGTCCAACGACATTTGTTTGCCGCTAACCATTACCTGAAGTTATCAATCACGCTAAGCCGCTGCCCTGAGGCCCGGGCGCCCTTACCAGGCAGCGTGGAACACGCTAGAGTGGAGCGATTGGCCACTCCCCCCCCCAAGGACCACGTGCCCGCCCCATGGTCAGACACCTCGAACCCGATCAGACACTGATCAAGATGCCCTCCCTGCGCGCCGTGAAGGTCTTCGTGGCCGCCGCCAGGTACCAGAACTTTACCCGTGCAGCCGAGGCGCTGTGTGTCACCCAGGCCGCAGTCAGCCGGCAGATCCGTGAGCTGGAAACCTACCTGGGGGCCGAACTGTTCAACCGGGTCGGCCGTGCAGTGGAGCTCACCGTGGCCGGCTCGATCTTCTTCGATGCGGTGCAGTTGTCGTTCGTCAACATATCCCAGGCCGCCGAGCGTATCCGCAGTAACACCAATACCAAGCACGTGGTCACCTTGTGCTGTTCGCCGGCGTTCGCGGCGTTGTGGATGGGGCCACGGATGCCGAAGTTCTTTGCCGAAAACCCGGATATCGACATCAATCTGGTCACCACGCAGAACTTCCTGTCGATGGAGCCGGGGGTGCGGCCTGACATCTACATCACCAAGCTGGGCAAGGTGCAGGCTGGCTACAGCTCGCACCCGCTCAACCATGACGTGATCTACCCGGTGTGCACCCCACAGTACCTGGCCCGGCACCCCGAGGTGCAGACGCTGCAAGGCTTGCGCGATGGCACCCTGCTGAACCTCAGCCCTTATGGGCGTTCGCAGGTGGCCGAACATGTGGACTGGAACGTCTGGCTGGCCTTCCACGACGTTGACCTGAAAAGCCGCGCCAACACCGCACCGCACTTCTTCAACGCCAACGACTACAACCTGCTGGTGCAACTGGCCCTTGGCAACCAGGGCGTAGCGCTGGGCTGGCACCACCTGGTGGCACAACTGGTGGCCCAGGGGCTGCTGGTGCGCCCGGTGCAAGAGGAGTTGGTGCTCAAGGACACCTTCCACTTCCTGGCCTTCAACGAAGACAAGGAACATGAGCCCAGTTGCCTGCGCTTGCGCGACTGGTTGCTCGAAGAGTTCCAGCCGTTGCTGGATTCACTGGGCAGCAGCTGAGCCACTGTTTCACAGGCGCGCAACGGCCGGCACTGCTCACCCGCTCACTGCGGTAACAGCTTGCAACCAGTCCAGCCCACCATTGAGGCACTTTCCTCACACGCACGCCCCGGCATCTGTTAAAAAGCCCACATGCCCACCCTCTTCCTCTCCCACCTACGCCGCCGCTGGCTGACCTGGTTGTGTGCCACCTTGCTGGTGATCGGCCTGCCCAGCAGTTGCGCGGTGCTTCAGCACAAAGAGCGCGAACTGGTGTTCCGCATCGAACCTGGCCAGGCCAGCTGGTTCCGTGGCCTGCCCAGCGGTGTGCAGGAGCTTGACCTGCGGCCGCGCAGTTTCGCTGCCAATCAGAGCCTGCACGCCTGGTGGTGGCCGGCCAGGCGCGCCAATGCCCCGGCCATCCTCTACCTGCATGGGGTGCGCTGGAACCTGACCGGGCAGTTGTTCCGCATCGAGCAGTTGCATGCCATGGGCTACTCGGTGCTGGCCGTGGACTACCGCGGCTTTGGCCAGAGCCGCGGCGGGCTGCCCTCCGAGGCCACGGTCTATGAGGACGCGCGCATCGCCTGGGAGCGCTTCGCTCAGTTGCAACCCGACGCGGGCAAACGGCTGATCTTCGGCCATTCGCTGGGCGGTGCGGTGGCCGTGGAACTGGCCCGCGCGCTGGCAGCCGAAGCACGCCAGGGCGGTGCCGCGGCCCCGGCGCGTGGGTTGATACTGGAATCGACATTCACCTCGTTGGGCGATGTCGCCGCTGCGGTAGCCAATACGTCACTGCCGGTGCGTTGGTTGCTGTCGCAGAAGTTCGACTCGCTGGGCAAGATCCAGGACATCGGCTTGCCCGTGCTGCTGGTGCACGGGCTGGATGACCGCTTCGTGCCAGCGCGTTTCAGCCAGCAGCTGTACGAGGCGGCCCGGCAGCCCAAAACCCTGCTGCTGGTACCGGGGGCCAGCCACAACAACAGCATGAGCCTGGCCGGGCCGCGTTATCGGCAAGCGATCCAGGCGCTGCTCTGAAAGCGTTACTGGCCCCCTTTGTAGGCGCGGCCTTGCGTCGCGACAGGGCTGGGCAGCAGCCGCGGCAATGTGTCGTCATGGCTATGATCCGGGGGGGCGCTACGCGCCCCTTTCGCGACGCAAGGCCGCTCCTACCAGGGCCAATGCAACAGCCAAAGTCACTGTACGGGCAGGAAGTTCATCAGCAGCAGGCTCTGTGCATAGTTCAGCCCGATCCGCCGATACCGCTCATCCAGCAACTCTGCCAGCAAATCCAGGCGCGCCACGATCTTCCCGAACTCCACGGCGAAACTCAGGTTGCTGCCCTCTTCGGAAATCTCGTTGGAAAACAGCAGCAACACGCCATTGGCATCTTGCCGCTGGCTCAACATCCAGGTGGCCTTTTCGATATTGCGCGCGGCGTTGTTGATGAACAGCGGGTCGATCGTGTCGGTCATGTAGAACTCGGTGCGCACGCCGTGAGCGGTGATCAGCATGCTGCCGATGGCATAGATGAAGGCGCCGACGCGGTCACCGCGAAACTCCGGGCTCAACGCGTAACTCAAGGCTGCCAGGTCACGACGGTTGCCCAGCTGCGCCAGCGGCTGGCGGTGTTCGATGGCCTTGCGGATCTGCCGCTCGGCAGTGGCGGCGTCGACGTACCCCGACAGCTTCAACTGGTTGGGGTTGCGCAGGTACAGCTTGTTCATCAGCAGGTACAGGCTTTGCAGGTTGTCGCGCATCGACAGCGTGGCCAGGCGGTCGACACTGGTCTGGAACAGTTCGCTGGGCTTGCCGTCGGCAAACTGGTCGAGCATGTCGCGGCCCTGTTCCTGGGTGCAGGCACACAGGCAGGCGACCACGCCTGCCAGCAGCACGCGGGGAATCAGATGAGGGTAGCTTGCAACCATCGGCACCGGGTCGATATTCGGCGGCCGCATCGGGGATCGATGTGGCCTGGCCAAGCATAGAGCGCGGAAATGGCAAAAAGTGCAGTGTAAAGGCCGCCGCAGGCCCGGCGGCATACCCTTACATGGCGTGGCGCAACTTCTCCACCATCTGCGCGTGCAGCGCCGGGTCGCCACAGGCCACTACACAGCCGCCGTGCTGCGCCGAACTGCCATCCCAGGCGCTGATCACCCCACCCGCCCCTTCGATGATCGGCATCAACGCCTGTACGTCATAGGGTTGCAAGCTGGCCTCCACGATCACATCGACGAATCCCGACGCCAGCATGCAGTAGGCATAGCAATCGCCGCCGTAGCGCATCAGCCGCGCCTGCCCGGCTACCGCCTCGAACGCAGCCTTGCGCTCGGCCGTGTCGAACATGTCGGGGGTGGTGCACATCAGCGTGGCCGCAGCCAGGTCGGCGCAGGCGCGGGTACGCAAGGGTGTAGCGTTGCGCCAGGCCCCCTCGGGCGTGCCAATGAAACGCTCGCCGGTAAAGGGCTGGTTCATCACCCCCAGTACCGGGCGGGTACCGTCGTTCAGCGCAATCAGCGTTCCCCACAATGGCAGGCCGGTGATGAAGGCACGGGTGCCGTCGATGGGGTCGAGCACCCAGGTCAGCGGGCTGCTGCCCACCGCCACCCCGGCCTCTTCGCCAAGAATGCCGTGGTCCGGGTAACGCGCCTGGATCAACGCGCGCATCGCATCCTCGGCCGCCTTGTCGGCCACCGTCACCGGGTCGTACAGGCGCCCCCCCTTGTCCTCGACGTCCAGGCTGGCACGGAAGTACGGCTTGATGGCCAGTGCAGCGGCGTCTGCCAGTTGCTCGGCGAATGTACGCAACTCACCAATCTGTGGGGCACTCAGGGACATTGGGAACAGGCCTCGTGACAGTTATGAAGGTCGGCATAATACCCGACAACCTGCATTGCACCAGCCGTACGCACAAAGTGCCACTATAATGCCATTATCGGTCCTTCATTTAACCGTCACTCATTCGTTGTACTAGGATACCGATCAGGTGCCCACACCAGCCGAGGATGCGGCTGGCAGACACGCAACGGCACAACCCTAACTGGCCTTCATGGACGATACGATGAATTCGAAACAGCTTTACCCGCAAATTGGCAAAGTCATCGCCAGCACCGGCAGCCATCAGTTTCCGCGCATGCTGCACGACCTGATCCAGGCTCACCTCGCCATCGACGCCATGCAGATCCGCCACCTGCCTGGCCTGCCTTGCGATTCGAGGCTGTTCGATGAAACGGTATTTTCTTCCCAGGCACAGCCAGGCAGCGACTTCAACGACCCTGCCCGCCTGCACCGTATCTGCCATGAAGGCAATGCGCGCATGGAGATCCAGGTGCTGCGTGCCGACTCCGCCTACGGTTTTTCGAGCTTCGAGCGCCGCCACCTGGACGCGATTTCCCCCTTGCTGCTGCCCATGCTGGAAAAGCACATCGACGCCTTGCAGCCTGGCCCCGAGCGCCATGCCCGGGAAAACCTCGAACAGCGCTTCGTCGACCGCCTGGCGCAGTCGGGGCTCAAGCTTTCCGAACGCGAGCGCCAGGTGTGCCTGGGGTTGCTGGCCGGGCATACCGCCCCACAGCAGGCCGAGCGGCTGGCCTTGAAGGTGAATACGGTTGAAAGCTACCTGCGTCGGGCGGCGATCAAGCTGGGCATCAGTGGGCGGCATTCGCTGATGCGCTGGATGTATGCCGAGGGCTGATTAGCGTTTTCCTGTACCGGCCTCTTCGCGGGCAAGCTCGCTCCCACATGTCATCACAGGTTCTGAAAACTGTGCAAAACCTGTGGGAGCGGGCTTGCCCGCGAAGCGGCCGGCACAGGTCTGCGTCAATCCCGGGCCAACGCCTCGATCGGATCAAGCCGCGCTGCGTTCCTTGCCGGTACAAACCCGAATACCACGCCGATCAGCGTCGAGCAGGCAAACGCCATGACGATCGAGGCTGGCGAAAACACCATTTCCCACTGTTTGACGAACAGCTCGAACAGGTACCCCACGCCGTACGACAAGCCGATCCCGACCAAGCCGCCAAACAGGCACACCATCACCGCCTCCACCAGGAACTGTTGGCGAATGTCCGACTGGCGTGCCCCCACCGCCATGCGAATGCCGATCTCGCGGGTACGTTCGGTCACCGACACCAGCATGATGTTCATCACCCCGATGCCGCCCACCACCAGCGAGATCACGGCAATCAGTGACAGCAGCAAGGTCAGCGAGCGGCTGGTCTTCTGCACCGTCTGCATGATGCTGTCGAGGTTGTTGGTGAAGAAGTCCTTGGTCCCATGGCGCTGCAGCATCACCCGGGTCACCTCCTCTTCAACGCGCTTGCTGGGCACGCCATCCTTGATGCGCACACTGATGCTGTCCAGGTGCCGCTGGCCCAGGATGCGCCCGGCAGCGGTTTCGTAGGGTACCCAGATGTTCAGCTGGTTGCTGGCGACGAACAGGTTCTTGTTTTCGGCCGTTACCCCGATCACCGTGCACGGCAGGTTGCCGACCAAAATCACCTGCCCCAGCGGGTCAACGTGGGGGCCGAACAGGCGCTTGCGGGTGTTGTGGTCGATCACCACCACTTGGGCCTGGCGCCGTGCATCGTCGGCGCTGAACACGATGCCGGCGGCCAACGGTATGTTGCGCACCTGAAAATAATGCTCGCTCACGCCATTGAGCTGCGCGTCCACGTCCAGGTTGCGGTAGCGCACCAAGGTGCTCTGGCCGATCACCGGGGTGGCGCTGTCGACGTAGTACAGCGCGTTGAGCGCTGCCGCGTCGGCGGGTAGCAAGGTTTCGATGGTCTTGGCCCGGCTGTCACCGAAATTGCTGCCGGAGTAGATGTCGATGGTGTTGCTGCCAATGGCCTGGATGTCTTTCAGGACATAGCCCTTGGCACCCTCGCCAATGGCCGAGATGGACACCACCGAGGTGATGCCGATGATGATCCCGAGCATGGTCAGCAGGGTGCGCATGCGGTGCGAGATCAGCGCGAGCCACGCCATCTTGAACGCCTCGCGAAACAGCCCCAGGCTGACCCACAGGCGGCGCCCAACCGCCACCTGGGCCACAGGTGCCGGTTGGGCTTCAGGTTCAGCGATGGCGATGGCGGGTGAACTGGTACGCCGGTCGCTGACAATCTGCCCATCACTGACCTCGATGATGCGTTCGGCATGCGCCGCCACCTTGGGGTCATGGGTCACCAGGATCACCGTGTGCCCGGCCGCATGCAGCTCCAGCAGGATGTTCATCACTTCCTTGCCGCTGGCGGTGTCCAGTGCGCCGGTCGGCTCGTCGGCCAGAATCACCTGGCCGCCGTTCATCAGTGCCCGGCAGATACTCACCCGCTGCTGCTGGCCCCCCGACAATTGGCTGGGGCGGTGCTGCAGGTGGTGCTTCAGGCCCAGCCGGGTCAGCAGCTCGCACGCCCGGGCATGGCGCTGGCCCTGCGGCGAGCCGGCGTACACCGCCGGTATCTCCACGTTGTGCAGCGCATCCAGGTGCGGCAGCAAGTGGTAGCGCTGGAAGATGAAGCCAAAATGGTCACGGCGCAGCGCCGCCAGGGCATCATCGTCCAGCTCCCGGGTTTCCTGCCCTGCAACCTGGTAGCTACCGCTACTGGCGTGGTCGAGGCAGCCAAGGATGTTCATCAGCGTCGATTTGCCCGAGCCTGAGGCGCCGATGATCGCCAGCAGCTCACCGCTGTGAATCTGCAGGTCGATACCCTTCAGCGCCAGGAATGCTCGATCGCCTGCCTGAAAACTGCGCGTCACCCCCTGCAAGCGCAGCAACGGCTGCGCCGGCTTGCAGGTCACCGCCGTGCCTGCGCCAGGCTGCACATTCATGTTCATGCTCACGCCCCCGTTTCGCCTGACACCGGCTCGCCAATCACCACCCGGTCACCTTCGGCCAGGCCGTCCTCGATCTGCACCTTGACGTTGTTGTTGATGCCCGCCTGCACGTTGCGCAACTGGGCGAAGCCCTTGGCATCGAGCACCCGCACCGGGAAGCTGCCATCAGCGTTGCGTGCGCCCAGTGCGGCCACGGGCACGGTGAGTACGCCGCGGGCGGTGTCGAGCACGATATGCACCTGCGCTGTCATGGAAATGCGCAGGCGGTGGTCGGGGTTGGGTACTTCGAACAAGGCGTTGTAGAACACCGCGCCAGTCGGCTTGCCACTGCTGCCTTCCTGCTTGTCGCTGCTTTGTGCGTAGTTCTGCGGTGCGGGTTCGGTGCCGCGTAGCTTGGCGTAGTAGCGTTTGTCCTCGCCAAGGATGGTGAAATACACCTCCTGGCCAGGGGCAATGTGGATCACATCGGCTTCCGACACCTGGGCCTTGACCGTCATGGTGTCGAGGTTGGCCAGTTTGAGCAGCACCGGTGCCAACTGGTTGGCGATCACGGTCTGCCCCTCCTGGGTGACGATGCCCACCACATGGCCGGTGATGGGCGCATTGATGCGGGTGTAGCCCAGGTTGACCCTGGCCGTGTCGATTTCCACCCGCGCACTCTGGAGCTGCGCATCCAGCGAGCGCACCGCAGCCTGCTGCACTTCGTACTCCGACTCGGCATTCTCGAAGTCCTGGCGCGACACCGACTCGTCAGCCTGCAGTTCGCGGTAGCGCTGGTACACGCGCCGGGTCTGTTTGAGCTGGGCCAGGGCCGACCGCCGTTCGGCCTGCAATTTCTCCTCGTCCACTTCTGCCTGGCGCAGGGTATTGCGCAATACCAGCGGGTCGATCTCGGCCAGCCACTGGCCCTGGGTCACCTTGTCGCCGAGCTTGACCTTCAGCGACTTCAACTGCCCCGACACCTGGGCACCCACATCCACTTGCTTGATGCCTTCGAGCGTGCCACTCGCCAGCACCGCGTTCTCGATATCGCCACGCTCGACCGTGGCGGTGATGTATTGCGGCGGCTTGGCCGGGGCCTGAATGGCGTACAGGCTGATGCCTGCAACCAAGGCCACTGCCAGGCCGAGGCCGAACTTGCGCAGTTTTGACTTGTTCATGAACACTCACTTTCCCAAGAAATTCACTCGACCCTGGCAGCGCTTGCCCCTTGCCGAAGGCAGGGGGCAAGCAGCCGTGGTCACGGGCTGACCTTGCCGTGCTGCACAGCCTGGCCGTCGTGCCACCAGGCCGCCAGGCTGAACACGTCCGGCACCTTCAAGATGCTGAAGTGGTCGCCCGGCCCCTGCCACAGCCTCAGTTGCGGCATCAGTTGCTGCCAGCCTTCCTGCATGGCGGCGTGCTCGCGGGCGTTGCCCAGCGCGTCGAGTTGCGGGTCATCGACCAATACCAGGCCCACCGGCCCGGTATACGTCAGCGACGGCCGATAGACGGTGCGCAGCGCCGTGGCGAAGGTACGCACTGTGCCCTCCAGCACCGCTGGCGTGGACCGCGCTGGCAACAGCCCGTTGCGCACCATGCCGGCATGCAGCTGTCGCAACTGCTCATCAGCCGTGGCCAGGGCAAACGCTGCCGGGTCGATGGCCAAGGTTTTGCCGGTAGACCGTTGCAGCGCGTCAACCAGCTGCTGCAACGCCTCGCCGAAGGTGTACGGCTGGCCGCACGTTCCTCCGGCGCCCGGCGCCTCGCTGTCGATCAGGGTCAACGAGCGCACCGGCCGGCCCTTGGCCTGCAACCTCGCGGCGATGGCATGCGCAACCCACCCGCCGAACGAATGACCGACCAGGTTCAACGGCCCGTGCGGGTACACCGCCTCGATCGCCTGCACATGGCTGTCGGCGGCGGCTTCGACGGTACTGTGCGGTATGCCGGCACCGTCCAGGCCGCGGGCCTGCAAGCCATGCAATGGCCAGTCCGGGCCCAGGGCTTCGGCAAGGCCAATGAAGCTGGTGACGCTATCCCCGGCCCCCGGTACGCAGAACAGCGGCGCGTGCCCGGCGTGCCCGCTCTGAATCGCCACGTGCGCGACCGGGGCCGGTGCCACGGCGTTCGGGCAACTGGCAAGCGCCTCGCTCATCACCTGCCCAAGGGCAGCGACGTGCGGGGCCTGCATCAGGCTGCGGTGGTCGCCCGGCACCGTCAGGGTCTGCAAGCGCTGGCCGGGCAGTGCCTCGCCCCAACCCAGGGTCGGCAGAGGGTCCGGGCCCTGCTCGGCGCGGAACAGGTGCACCGGTATGTGCAACGGCGCCGGGCGGTAATGCGCCAAGGCATAGCCATGGGCCAGTTCACGGCTGAAATAATGCAGCAGTTGCGCATCGCTCATGCTCGCCCACAGGCCATAGAGCAGGCCCTGCGTTCTACAGGTAGCCAGCAGCGTGGCGAAATCTGCCTGTACGGCCTCCAATTGCTGCAAGTGCGCAACCTTACCGGCAGCCGCCGGCCCTTGCGTGCGCCAGAACGCCGAGCAGTTGAGCAATAGCTGCCGTTCCAGCGCGTACTGCCCGGCCCAGCGCGCCTTGCCCTGGTCAGCCAGGCGCGGCGCGTAGGTGTCGATCAGCCCGACGAATTCGACGCTTTCGTCAGCCCCCAGCAACTGGTTGGCGATTTCGAAGGCAACGATGCCGCCGAACGACCAGCCAGCCAGGCGGTACGGCCCGTGCGGCTGAACCTGGCGCATCTGCCCGATGTGGTAGCGGGCCAGGCACTCCAAGGTACGCGGTTGCGGCTGCTCGGCAGGTACGCCGGGCAAGCCGTAGATCGCGAACTCGCCGCCCAGCTGCTGGCCCAGCACGGGGAAGTAGAAATCCAGCCCGGTGAACTCGTGGACCAGGAACAGCGGCGTGCCTGCCGTACCGGTACGTACCGTGACGGCCCCACCCGCTTGCCTGGTGTTGTCGTCCAGCCGCGCTGCCAGCAACGCGACGCTGGGCTGCTGGAACACATCGTTCAGGGCTGCCTGCAAGCCCGCTTTGCTGAGCCTGTCGAGCAGACGGATAGCCGCCAGGGAATGCCCGCCCAGCTCGAAGAAGTTGTCGTGCCGCCCTACCCGCTCCACGCCCAGCAGCTCGGCCCACAGGGCCGCCAGCAAGTGTTCGGTGTCGCCTTGCGGGGCTTCGAACGGGCGCTCCAGTACCGCGCCCGGCGCTGGCAGTGCCTTGCGGTCGAGCTTGCCGTTGGGGCTCAGCGGCAGGGTGTCCAGGTGAATCAGTACCGCCGGGACCATGAACGCCGGCAAGCGGCTGAGCAAAGCGGCGCGCAGCACCTCCAGCGTATGGTGTTGCCCAGTGTAGTAGGCCAGCAATTGCTGTTCGCGTGCGATCACCACCGCTTCCTGGATACCTTCGATACCGGTGAGGCAAGCCTGGATTTCGCCCAGCTCGATGCGCAGGCCATGCAGTTTGACCTGGTCGTCGTTGCGGCCGAGGTATTCGATGTTGCCGTCGGGCAGGTGACGCGCCAGGTCACCGGTGCGGTACAGGCGTGCGCCGGGTACGGACGGGTCGTCGATGAAGCGCTCGGCGGTGAGTTCGGCGCGGTTGAGGTAGCCCCGGGCCACCTGCACGCCGCCGATGTACAGCTCGCCGGCTACCCCCTGGGGCACCGGTTGCTGCTGGTCGTCGAGGATGTACAGGGTGGTGTTGGCGATGGGTTTGCCGATCGGGGTGTTGTCCGGGGCAGTGGTGCAGTGCCAGGCGCTGACATCCACCGCGGCTTCGGTCGGGCCGTAGAGGTTGTGCAGCTCGACGGTTGGCAGCTGAGCGTGGAAGCGCCGCACCAGATTCCCCGGCAAGGCTTCACCCGAGCAGATCACACGTACCAAGGGTAGGCGCGGCATTGTGTTGTGATCGGGCTGCGCGGCTGTCCCGGCGGTAATGATGTCGGCTTGGAAATCCTGGGGCCGCTGTGCGGCCCTTTCGCGACACGAGGCCGCTCCCACAGGGGCTGTCGAGGACAGGAATACGTCGAGCATCGAGGGAACGAAATGCAGGGTGGTGACGTGCTCGCGGGCGATTACCTCGCGCAGGTATTCGGGGTCACGGTGCCCACCGGGGCGGGCCATCACCAGCCGTGCACCGGTCTGCAACGGCCAGAGGAACTCCCACACCGATACGTCAAAGCTGAATGGGGTTTTCTGCAGCACCACGTCGGCCGCACCCAGGCCGTAAGCGTCCTGCATCCACAGCAGGCGGTTGACCACCCCGGCATGCTCGTTCATCACGCCTTTCGGTAGCCCGGTCGAACCGGAGGTGTAGATCACGTAGGCCAGGTGCCGGGCATTCAGCCCTGCCACCACAGGGTTCGTCGCCGGCAAAGAAGCCCAGCTCGGCTGGTCCAGATCGATGAGCAGACCCGCCTCCGGCACGTGCCGGGTAGCCGCATGCACCAGCACCGCCACCGGCGCGCTGTCGGTCAGCATGTGCCGTACGCGCTCGGCCGGGTAGTCCGGGTCCACCGGCACATAAGCGCCACCGGCCTTGAGAATGGCCAGCAGCCCCACCACCATCGACAGGCCGCGTTCGACGCAGATGGCCACGCGATCGTCCGGTTTTACCCCCAAGCCGATCAAGTGGTGCGCCAGGCGATTCGCCTGCTGGTTGAGCTGGCTGTAGCTCAGCTCGCCCTCCTCGGCCCTGACCGCCACCGCCTCGGGGGTGCGCCGAACCTGCGCCTCGATCAGGCCGTGCAAGGTCTGCTTGAGGTCGTAGGCGACGGCTGTGTCGTTGAAGTCCAACAGCAAGCGCTTGCGCTCGTGCGCATCCAGCAGCGGGGCATGCGCCGCGATGGCCCGGTCGCTGGCCACGAAAGCCCACAGCAGTTGCTCGAAATAGCCCGCGAACCGCGCAACGGTGGCCCGCTCGAACAGCGCCGTGGCGTACACGATGCCGCCTGCAAAGCCGTCGCCGCGCTCGCCCAGGCTCAAACTCAGGTCGACCTTGGCAACGCTGGCCGGGCCGCCCAGTGCAGTCACCGCCAGGTCTGCCAACTGCAGCGCCTCGCGGCCTGGGTTGCCATCCCAATCCAGCGACACCTGGTACAGCGGCGTATGCGACAGGCTACGGCGTGGGCGCAGCCGTTCGACTACTTGCTCGAACGGCAGGTCCTGGTGCGCCTGGCCGGCCAGTACGACCGCTTTGACCCGCGCCAGCAACGTCGCCACATCCGGCGCGCCCGACACATCCAGGCGCAGCGCCAGGGTATTGACGAACATGCCGATCAGCCCGTCCACCTCCGCTTGCTGGCGGTTGGCGACCGGCGAGCCGATCACGACTTCGTCCTGGCCGGCCAGGCGCGCCAACAGCACCCCCCAAGCCGCCAAGAACAGCATGTATGGCGTGACCGCGTGGCGCCGGCACAGGGCTTTGAGCTCGCTGCTCAAACGCGGATCCAGGCACAGTTCGACACTGTCGCCGGCATACTGCTGCCGCTCCGGGCGGGGTCGGTCCCAAGGCAGACTGACAAGGACGGGGGCGCCGCTCAACTGGGCGGCCCAATAGTCCGCCTGCTGTTGCAAGGCTGTGCCACTCAACCACTGGCGCTGCCACACGGCATAGTCCAGGTATTGCACCGGCAAGGCAGGCAGTGGGTCAGGCTGCCCGGTGCTGAAGGCCTGATACAGTGCACCCAGCTCCCTGACCAGTACCCCCAGCGACCAGCCATCGGCGACCAGGTGGTGCAGCGTCAGCAGCAGCACATGGTGGTCCTGGCCCAGGCGCAACAGCCGCCCGCGGATGGGCAAGTCATAGGCCAAGGCAAAGGCCTGGCCGGCGTCTTCGCGCAGCAACGCGGCCAACGCCACCGGGTCAAGGCCTGGGCAGTCCTGCCAACCCAGGCTGAAACCGCGGCTGTCACTGGCCAGGCGCACATGGGGCTCGCCATCCTCAGCGACAAAATGGCAACGCAGGCTTTCGTGCCGCTCGATCAGCCGGTGCAGCGTGCGTTCCAGTGCGGCTCGCTGCAGCGGGCCCTGCAGGCGCAGGGCGATGGGGATGTGATAGGCCGCACTGGCTTCCTGCAACTGTGCCAGGAACCACAGGCGCTGTTGCGCGAACGACAGCGGCAGCCGGCCTGTGCGGGGCGCCGGCGTGATGGCCGGCAACGCCTGGCCCTCGCGCGTGAGGCAGGTGGCCACCGCTGCCAGGCTGTCGTCGGCAAACAGGTCGGCCAGTGTCAGCTCATGGCCCAGCCGTTGGCGCACTTGCGCGAGCATGCGCATGGCCAGCAGCGAATGGCCGCCCAGCTCGAAAAAGCGATCCTGGCGACCGATCGGCTGTACTTCCAGCAACTCGGACCACAGCGCTGCCAAGGCCTGCTCGCGCTCGCCTTCGGGGGCCTCGAAGGCAGCCACCGCAAAGTCCTGCGGCCCTGGTGCCGGCAAGGCCCGGCGGTCGACCTTGCCATTAGCGTTCAACGGTAGCCGTGCCAAGGCAACGAACGCCGATGGCACCATGTACTCCGGCAACCGGCCGCGCAGGTAGCCACGCAGTTGCAGGGCGTCCAGGCTGGCGGCCTGGCGGGTGTACCAGGCCACCAGGCGCAACGGCCCGGACGCATCGGCAACGGCCATCACCACGAATTCGCCGATGCCCGGGGCCAGGGCCAGCTGCTGCTCGATCTCGCCCAGCTCGATGCGAAAACCGCGGATCTTCACCTGGTCGTCGTTGCGCCCCTGGTACTCCAGTTGGCCGTCGCCGCGCCAGCGCACCAGGTCGCCGGTACGGTACAAGCGCCCACCCGCCTGGGTGCTGAAGGGGTCGTCGATGAAACGTTGGGCCGTCAGCTCGGCACGGTTCAGGTAGCCCAGCGCCACGCCATCGCCACCAATGTACAGTTCCCCCACCACACCTTCCGGCACCAGCCGTTGCCAGGCATCCAGCACATACACCTGGGTATTGCCGATAGGCCGGCCAATGGGTACCTGGGCGGCGTCCTCCGCCAACCCGCTTACCTCGCAGGTCACTGCAAAGGTGGTGGTTTCGGTCGGCCCGTAGGCGTTGAACAACCGCAAGCGGGGGGCCTGTTGCAGCAAGGCCCGGAACGCTGCCGGCTCGGCACGTTCGCCACCGCACAGCAACACGCGCAGCCGGGCCAGCGCCGCTGGAACCCACTGCACATACTGGTTGAACAGCGCAGTGGTCAGGAACAGCACGCTGACTTGCTGCTCCAGCAGCGCCGTGGCAAAGCGCGCGGGGTCGATGAGCGTGGCATGGTCGATCACGCGCACTTGGCCCCCGTTCAGTAGCGCGCCCCAGACCTCGAAGGTGCTGGCGTCGAATGCGGGGTTGGAGACAAAAGCGAAACGGTCGCTGGCCAGCAGCTCGACATAGCCGTTGTGCAATACCAGGCGCGCGATGCCCCGGTGCGGCACACACACGCCTTTGGGTGTGCCGGTAGTGCCGGAGGTGTACATCACATACGCGGTGCTGCCGCCAGCCTGCACCGCTGCAGGGTTGGTGCTGGGTTGGCGGTCGAGCGCCAGGCTGTCGAGTTCCAGGCGTGGCACCGGCAGGTCGGAGGCGATGTCGGTAGCCGTGAGCAGCAACGCCGCCTGGCAGTCCTCGAGCATGAACAGCTGACGCTCGGCAGGGGCATGCAGGTCGAGCGGCACGTAGACGGCACCGCACTTCAGCACGGCCAGTTGCGCCACCAGCAGTGACAGCGACCGCGGCAACAGGATGGCCACGCAAGCGCCAGGTTCTACCCCGCTGCCGATCAGGTAGTGGGCCAGGCGGTTGGCGCGCTCGTTGAGCGCGCCATAGCAAAGGGTCTGCTCGCCCTGCACCGCCGCCACAGCCAGCGGGTGAAGGGCCACGCGCTGCTCGAACAGGTGGTGCACGGCAACGTCACGGGGGTAGGCGTAATGAGTGGCGTTGCGTGCGTGCAGCAGGTCCTGGCGCTGCGCCTCGTCGATCAGCTCCACTTGGGCCAGGGCTTGCTGGTCATCATCGGCCATGGCCCACAGCAGGCGCTCGAAGTAGCCCAGGTAGCGCTGCACGGTGGCGGCGTCGAACAGTGCCGTTGCGTAGTCGAGGCTGCCGGCCAAGGTATCGCCCTGCTCGCCCAGGTTGAGCGTGAGGTCGAACTTGGCCACTGCCGCGGCCTGGGGCACGGCCTCCAGTTGCAGGCCTTGCAGGTGCAAGGCTGCGCCTTGGGTGGCCTGCCAGTTCAGGCTGACCTGGAACAGCGGCGTGTGCGCAAGGCTGCGCGCCGGGCGAAGCATTTCCACCACGTGCTCGAACGGCAGGTCCTGGTGGGCCTGGGCTTGCAACACGCGGTCGCGCACCTGCTGCAACAGCGCCTGCGCGGTGCCCGCTGCGCTGCTGTCGATGCGCATAGCCAGCGTGTTGACGAACAACCCGGCCAGCGGCTCCAGCTCGGCCCGGCCGCGCCCTGCCACCGGGCAGCCCACCACCACTTCGGGCTGGCCTGCCAGGCGGCCGAGCAGGGCCGCCCAGGCACCGAGCACGGTCATGTACAGCGTCACCCCATGGCGCCGGGCCAGCCCGCGCAGGGCGGCGGTCAAGCGTGGCTCGAACCGCACTGGCAGGCTTGCACCGGCAAAGTCCTGGCGCGGCGGCCGTGGCCGGTCAGCAGGGAGCTTGAGCAGCTCGGGGGCACCTTCGAGGCTCTGTTGCCAGAAGGCCACCTGGCGTTGCAGCTGCTCCCCAGCCAGCCAGCGGCGCTGCCATACCGCGTAGTCTGGGTACTGGATGGCCAACGGCGGCAGCGGGTCATCGCGACCGTTGCACATGGCTGCGTACTGCACGCTCAGTTCATGGGTCAGCACCCCCAGCGACCAGCCATCGGCGACGATGTGGTGCACGGTCAGTGCCAGCACATGGTGCTGCGCGCCCAGGCTCAGCACGTGGGCACGGAGCAACGGCCCGTGGGCCAGGTCGAACGGCGCTGCCGCCAATTCCTGCAAGCGGCCTGGCAACGCTTCAGCGGCCAGCGTTTCACAGCTGAACCAGCCGTCGCCCGCAGTGGCGGCAATCACCACCTCGGCGCTGTCATCACGCGCCACGAAGCGGCTGCGCAACGTCTGGTGGCGCTCGATGATGCGCAACAGCGCACCCTCCAGCGCAGCGCTATCCAATGGCCCGCGCAAGCCCAAGGCCAACGGCACGTTGTAGGCCTGGTTGCCGCCCTCCATCTGCGCCAGGAACCACAGCCGCTGCTGGGCAAACGACATCGGCAGCGGCTGCCCGTGCGGCACCGGCACGATCGCCGGCAGCGCAGTGCCAACGGCCCCGGCCAGCACCTGGGCTACCGCGGCCAGCTGCGGGTTGGCGAACAGCTCGGCCAGGCTCAGTTCCACGCCCAGGCGCACGCGCACCTGCGACACCATGCGCATGGCCAGCAGCGAATGGCCACCCAGGCTGAAGAAATGGTCGTCGCGCCCCACGCGCTCGACCTGCAGCAGTTCCGCCCAGATCTGTGCCAGGGCCAGCTCCAGCTCACCCTGCGGCGGCGCGTAAGCCTGTTCGAACAGCGCAGCACGCCCAGGGCGCGGCAACGCCCGGCGGTCGAGCTTGCCATTGGCCGTCAGTGGCAATACCGGCAGCTCGACGAACGCCACCGGCACCATGTACGCCGGCAGGTGTGCCTGCAGCTGGCCGCGCAGGCCTTCCGGGCTAAGGGGTTGTACGTCGGGACTGGCGGTGAAATACGCCACCAGCTGCGGGTGCCCGGGTTCATCCTCACGCGCGATCACCACCGCTTCGGCGATGCCGGCCAAGGCTGCCAGGCGGCTTTCGATTTCGCCCAGCTCGATGCGTACGCCGCGGATCTTCACCTGGTCATCGTTACGCCCCAGGTAGTCGAGCGTGCCGTCCGGCAGCCAGCGCACCAGGTCGCCTGTGCGGTACATGCGCTCGCCCGCCACGAACGGATCGTCGCAGAACCGCTCGGCGGTCAACTGCGGGCGGTTCCAGTAGCCCCGGGCAACCCCGACACCCCCGATGTACAGCTCGCCCGGCACGCCCAGGGCGACCGGTTGCATATGCGCGTCGAGCACGTACAGCCGCGCATTGTCCACCGGCTTGCCGATATGCAGCGCACCGCCCGCCTCCAGCGCCCCGGAACTGGCCACCACCGTGGCCTCGGTCGGCCCGTAGTTGTTGACCACGGCAAAGCGCTGGGTGCGATTGAACTGGCGCAAGCGGTCGCCACCAATCAGCAGGGTGCGCAAGGTCGGATGTTCCAGGTGATGGTTGAAGGCATATTCAGCCACCGGTGTGGGCAGGAAACTGACGTCCAGCGGCTGCGCCTGCCACCAGGCGAGCATGGCGTCGAGGTCGTCGTGGCCCTCGGTGGTCGGCGCCAGGTGCAGCGTGGCCCCGGCGCACAATGCCGGCCACACTTCCCAGGCCATGGCATCGAAGCCAAAGCCGGCCAGGCTGGAGGTGTGCCGCCCCTGGCACAGGTCGAAAGCACGGCAGTGCCAGTCGACCAGGTTGCTTACGCTGCGGTGTTCAACCATCACGCCCTTGGGTTGCCCGGTCGAGCCGGAGGTGTAGATCACATAGGCCAGGTGCTGCGCAGCAAGCCCGGGCACGACCGGGTTGGCGTCGCTGGCAGGCCAGTCCGGCTGGTCCAGTAACAGCAGCGGTACGCCGGTTTTACCAAGGCGATGGCTCAACGCCTGTTGCGTCAGTACCACCGCGGGGCTGCTGTCTGCCAGCAGGTAGCCGATGCGCTCGTCGGGGTGCGCCGGGTCTACCGGCACGTAACCTGCGCCGGCCTTGAGCACGGCCAGCAGGCTGACCAGCGTGTCCAGCCCGCGCCGGGCCACCACGGCCACCCGGTCGTCCGGGCGCACACCCAGGCTGATCAGGTGGTGGGCCAAGGCATTGGCGCGGCGGTTGAGTTCGCCGTAGCTCAGTTGGGCGCCGCCACTCGTCGCAGCGATGGCCTCTGGGCAGCGGGCAACCTGTTGCTCGATACGTTGGTGCAGGGTCAGGTGCTGCGCGTGGTGGGTGGCGCAAGCGTTGAAGCCTTCCAGCAGCGTTTCGCGTTCAGCAGGGGGCAGCATGGCCAGCCGGTTCACCGCCAGGTGTGGGGTTTGCAGCAGGCTTTCCAGCGTTTGCTGGACATAGGCACACACGCGCTGGGCCGGCACTTGCGGGCTGGCCAGCAAGGTCAGGCGAAACGCCTCGCCCAGGTCGTCCACGCTCAGCGTCAGCGGGTAGTTGGTCGCTTCGGCCGAGTCGATGATATCGATGCCGGTCAAGGCGGCACGGCGTGGCTCGCTGCTGCCTGGCGCGCTGTGGCGGTAGTTCAGCAACGCATTGAACAACGGCGCCGGTGCGGCCACGCCGCTGCAGCGCTGGGCCAAGGCCAGGGGCGCATGTTCATGGCGCATCAGCGCGCTCAGGCGCTGGTGGGTGGCGCGCACCGCGCTGCCCAGGTCGGCGCTGTCCAGGTCAACCCGCAGTGGCAAAGTATTGATGAAGATCCCCAGCGCCCGGTCGGTAGCCTCGGCGCCCTGCAGGCGGCCCATCAGCACGGTGCCGAACACCACCTGCTCACGCCCGGTAAGGCCCCCCAGTACCCGGCCCCAGGCCAGGTGGAACAGGCTGGCGACGCTCACCCCCAGGCTGCGGGCCTGGGCGCGCAAGCCCTGGCACAGTGCCAATGGCAGGTCGAGCTGGTGCTCGGCATGCACCTCGCCAGCCCCCTGCACGTCCTGCAAGCCATACGCCAGGGTGGCTTCGTCGACACTGCCAAGCATGTCGCGGAAAAATGCTTCGTGCCCGGCTTCGCTGATCCCCAGCACCGCCTGCGCAACATAGTTGCGAAACGGCACCGGTGCGCCCAGTTGCGCCTCGGCGCCGCTGAGAAACGCAATCAGTTCGTGGCGCACCACCTCCAGGGCACTGTGGTCCATGGCGATATGGTGGAACTGCAAGGTCGCAGTCAGCCGCCCGTCGGCCTGTGGCGCGTCACGCAGCAAGCGCATCAGCGGCGCCTGGGTCAGGTCGAGCCAGTTCCGCTTCGGGGCATCGACGGGCAGCGTCATGACCGTCAGTTCGGCCTTGCGCCATACCACCTGCACCGGCGCTTGCAACCCTTGCCAGTGCACCGAGGTGCGCAGGATATCGTGGCGGGCGATCACCCCGTTCAAGGCGTCGGCGAATGCCTGCAGGCGCGCCTCGCTGGCGAACACGAAGCGTGCCTGCATCACGTACGGGTCATGCTCGCTGGCACTGGCGTGGTGGAAGAGCATGCCTTGTTGCAACGGCGCCAGTGGATAGATGTCCTGCACGTTGGGCGCGCCCCCCGGTATTGCGTTGACCACGCTGTCCAGGCTGGCCTGGTCGAGCGTGACCAGGTTGAGCAGTTGCGGGGTGATGTGCGTGCAGCCTGGCGCAACGAGGTTGCCCGGCACCTGTACCGCGCCTTGCTTGACCGCCACGTACTCCCCTCGCTCGAGCATGCCGACAAGGGTGGGCTTGTGCGCACGCAGTTGCGCCACCAGGGTGCTGTCGGTCAGCGCCTGGCGGTTGCCCTGGACCACCAGTTGGCCATCCTTGAGTGCCAGCTGCACATTCTGCGCGGTCAGTGTTGCCAGTAATTGGTTGATGCTCACAGGACGATCTCCATGCTGTCTGTGATGGCTGCATAGCCGGCCAGGGTCGGTTGGTCGAACAAGGCGCGCACATCGGCCTCCAGGCCTTGCTCGCGTAGCCGTGACGTCAATGTCACGGCCAGCAGCGAGTGGCCGCCCAGTTCGAAGAAGTTGTCATGCCGCCCCACCTGCTCCAGGCCGAGCAGTTCGCACCACAGGGCCGCGAGCAGGGTTTCGGTGTCGCCTTCGGGGGCCGCGTAGGGGCGGTCTTCGATGGCACCGGGTGCAGGCAAGGCCTTGCGGTCGAGCTTGCCGTTGGGGCTCAGCGGCAGGGCGTCGAGGTGCATGAACAGCGCCGGCACCATGAATTCCGGCAACTGCGCGAGCAGCGCCGTGCGCAGGGTGTCCGTGCTGTGCGGGGCGCCGGTGTAGTAAGCCACCAGGCGTTGTTCATGGGCGAGCAGGACAGCCTCCTTGACGCCCTCGATGGCCGTGAGGCCGGCCTGGATTTCACCCAGTTCGATGCGCAGGCCACGCAGTTTGACCTGGTCATCGTTGCGGCCGAGGTATTCGATGTTGCCGTCGGGCAGGTGGCGTGCCAGGTCGCCGGTGCGGTACAGGCGTGCGCCGGGTACGAACGGGTCGTCGATGAAGCGCTCGGCGGTGAGTTCGGCACGGTTGAGGTAACCCCGGGCCACCTGCACGCCGCCGATGTACAGCTCGCCGGCTACCCCCTGGGGCACCGGTTGCTGCTGGTCGTCGAGGATGTACAGGGTGGTGTTGGCGATGGGCTTGCCGATCGGCGTGTTGTCCGGAGCGCTGGTGCAGTGCCAGGCGCTGACATCCACCGCGGCTTCGGTCGGGCCGTAGAGGTTGTGCAGCTCGACGGTTGGCAGCTGAGCGTGGAAACGCCGCACCAGATTCCCCGGCAACGCCTCACCCGAGCAGATCACACGTACCAAGGGTAGGCGCGGCATTGGGTTGTGATCGGGCTGCGCGGCTGCCCCGGCGGTAATGATGTCGGCTTGGAAATCCTGGGGCCGCTGTGCGGCCCTTTCGCGACACGAGGCCGCTCCCACAGGGGGCTGCGCGGCTGCCCCGGCGACAGGGGCTGTCGAGGACAGGAACACGTCGAGCATCGAGGGAACGAAATGCAGGGTGGTGACGTGCTCGCGGGTGATCACCTCGCGCAGGTATTCGGGGTCACGGTGCCCACCGGGGCGGGCCATCACCAGCCGTGCACCGGTCTGCAACGGCCAGAGGAATTCCCACACCGACACGTCAAAACTGAACGGGGTTTTCTGCAGCACCACGTCGGCCGCATCCAGGCCGTAAGCGTCCTGCATCCACAGCAGGCGGTTGACGACACCGGCATGCTCGTTCATCACGCCTTTCGGCAGCCCGGTCGAACCGGAGGTGTAGATCACGTAGGCCAGGTGCCGGGCATTCAGCCCTGCCACCACAGGGTTCGTCGCCGGCAAAGAAGCCCAGCTCGGCTGGTCCAGATCGATGAGCAGACCCGCCTCCGGCACGTGCCGGGTAGCCGCATGCACCAGCACCGCCACCGGCGCGCTGTCCGTCAGCATGTGCCGTACGCGCTCGGCCGGGTAGTCCGGGTCCACCGGCACATAAGCGCCACCGGCCTTGAGAATGGCCAGCAGCCCCACCACCATCGACAAGCCGCGTTCGACGCAGATGGCCACGCGATCGTCCGGTTTTACCCCCAAATCGATCAAATGGTGCGCCAGGCAGTTGGCCTTCTGGTTGAGCTGGCCGTAGGTCAGCTCGCCCTCCTCGGCCCTGACCGCCACCGCCTCGGGGGTGCGCCGAACCTGCGCCTCGATCAGGCCGTGCAAGGTCTGCCCAAGGTCGTAGCCGACGGCCGTGTCATTGAACCCGGCCAGCACCCGCTGGCGTTCCTCGGCCTGCAGCACCGGCAAGCGCTGCAACGCCAGCGCCGGTTCATGCTCCAGGGCCTGCACCATGGCCTGCAACACCTGCTCCATTTGCCCGCAGATGCGAGCAGCGCCAACGCCGGCAGTGGTCATGGCCACCAGGCGGAAACCACCCCCGGTGTCGTCCACGTTCAAGCTCAATGGGTAGTTGCTGCGCTCCTGGCTTTCCAGGCTTTCCATACCTGCTGTCGCCTGCTTCTGGCTGGCGGTGGCCTGGCTGCTGTGCCGGTAGTTGAGCATTGCGCTGAACAATGGCTGCGGCGCCGCCACGCCGCTGCAGCGTTGCGCCAATGCCAGCGGGGCGTGCTCGTGGGCCAGCAGCGCGCTGAGGGACTGGTGGGTAGCATGAGCCGCCTCGCGCAGGCTGACGTCGGCCAGGTCGATGCGCAACGGCAAGGTGTTGATGAACATGCCCAGCGCACGCTCGGCGCCTTCGCCGCCTTGCAGGCGGCCTAGCAGCACCGTGCCGAACACCACGCGCGGTTGGCCGCTGGCGGCGCCCAGCAGGCGCGCCCACGCCAGGTGGAACAGGCTGGCGACGCTGATGCCCAGTTGCCGCGCCTGCACCCGTAGCCGTTGCCCCAGGCTGTCATCCAGCCACAGCTGCGCTTCTTCGATGTCGCGGCCATCGCCTTGGACATCGCTCAGGCCGAACGGCAGGGTCGGCTCGTCGATCGCCGCCAGTTGCTCACGGAAGAACGCTTCGTGCGCATCCTGGCTGAGGCCAAGGCGTGCCTGGGCCACATAGTTGCGGTAAGGCACTGGGGCGTGGGCAGGTTCGTCGTTGCCCTGCAAGAAGCCGATCAGCTCCTCGGCCACCACTTCCATGGCGGTATGGTCGAGCACGATATGGTGGAACTGCAGGGTCGCTTCGATCGGGCCGTCCGCATCGGTGTACAGCAGGCGCAGCAGCGGGGCCTGGCCCAAGTCCAGAGCCGCAGAGACCGGTCGGCCCGCTGCAGCATCGCTGCCAAGGGTTTGTGGCACAAGCGATGCAACGTCGCGCAGCACCACTTGCACCGGCTGGGGCAAGCCGTCCCAGAGGATGGCGGTACGCAGCACGTCGTGACGCGCGATGACGTTGTCCAGTGCGCGGGCAAAGC